>JAFGTH010000041.1 GCA_016934225.1 Lentisphaerota bacterium
CTGGCCAACCTTCCTGGGATATACACGCCCTGCGCCATTGACGGAAGAATATTACGGCAAAGCCTATGTCCGATTCGGAGAAAAATACCTGTCTCAAACCCTCATTGCCTTAGACGAAGAAGCGGTTAGAAACTATATGATTTACGCATGGCGCTACAGCGGGGTCAACAACAACGACAAATCAAAAATGACTAATCATCTTGCTTCAATAAATTGGGTGCCTTATTCAAAAGAATCGCGTCAAAAGATTTTTCAATCAGCATATAATGAGTTCAAAACATGGGTGACAAGGCTGGATAAAAACAAGAATCTGGCAGAAACAGCTCAAGTAGCCGGATTGGACGAAGCTTTTAAAACAGCCATGAATACGGAAGGCGATCCGGCAAAAGCGCCAAATGACCTGTGCCGGTATATGGCTTCAGCAATCCTCGCTGCACAAAAAGGAGACACTGCCTCATTTGTTCAGATTGCACGCACACTTTATCCGATCGTCAAGGACTACCCGGCAAAGAAAACGCCAATGGGTAAAAAAGCGTTGTCGTTCATCGTTGCTCCGAATTCCGACATGAATTTAACTGATCTGCAAGCTGAAATATTGTCCGATCAGCTTGCCTTGTGGAGCACAAGCGGAAATCTGACTGTTGCAGAAGATTTGTGGAATCTGATTATCAGAAGCGGGAAAGGTTGGGCTCCGTACAGAATTCCTGAAAAAGATATGGCCCTGGCTCAGAAACTGAACGAGACCGCTGCAAAAGCGTTTATCGCCAATATGGACAAACCTGGCGCCTTCACTTTATTCGATTGGATACGTGCCACAAGACTAGGAGAAGGATGGCATAACAAGGATCTTAATCAGGATGTCATGATTAAAATGATAGAAAGTAAATTACTTCTGAAAGACGATGCGCCGCGGTACGGCGGCGCACAGAGCGGCACTGTGTCGTATATGTGGTTGCTTAGATACGAGTTTAACGTTCCTGAGAAATACAATTACACACGCTATTTTGATGATATGTTCGTCGAAGAAGCTGTAAAAACCGGATTTCTGGATATCGGTTACTGGAATATAGCCGGCCGGGATGAACAGTACAAAATACGAAATCTGGCTGCAAAAATGCTTCCGGAATACGGAGCCTTGCCTCTGGGGTTTGGAAATCAGAAACCGGCCTATTCTCTTTATGATCTCTGGCGCTGGCACAGTGCTGTTCTCGGCATCGAACAAACCCAGAGAGATGCTTTTCTCAATAAAATCGAGGCTCTTGCAGGAACCAAACGGTTCGATCACTTTGCCATGGGCAGCCAGTCTATCTGGTGCAGGCAAATTGATACGAGAGAACCGGAGGGCAGAAAAGAATTCTTTTCGCGGTTAAAATCTTATCTCGATAAAACGGAAAAAGTTCATTACCGCCCACACGCAATTAATGTAAGACGAATCGAATACATGCCAAGACCGGCCAATTTCACCACTAATGAGCTGAATACTCTTATCAGCATCTTCTCCGCTAAACACATGCCCCCTATCCGACCTTCCGGCTATGGCCTCGAAGATACGGCCATTCGTCTTTGTCAACGACTGCTCAAGGATAATCGCGACGACATTCTTTTGTCGCTTGCTCCGCAATTTTGGATAATCGCTCGAGATATACGATATGCACCGTTTCAAAGATTGCTCCTTTCATTTGGCGAAGATTGCCTTGCTTTGGGAAAACCGGAATTGGCCGCGTCATTCGGCACAGCCGGTATCGCTATTGCCGGTGCATATATGGATGAAAGTCTACGAACAGGCCTAGACGGCCTTTATTCCAGATCGCTCGGCAGTATCGGCGGCATCATTCCAGTACCTCGCAGCGACCCGAAATATCCCCTCTTTGCCGCCCAAGCGGATTATTTCAGCAATAATATCCAGAGCGCCTGGCAAAACTATATGTCCGGACGCAGATTCATGCCGACCACATATATGGAGCTGGATCCAATGTTTTGCGCATGGATTATAAATCAGAATACTGAAGCCGGAAATTTTGACGAGGCCGAGACACTTGCTCGCAATATGATCCAGTGGATGGATTCCGACGCAGCACGCTTTTCTCCCGATGTCCGAGTCAACGTGCTGCTGGCCTATGCCAATATTCCCTTTAACAAGGGGGAATACCCTCGCGCAAACGCGCTGTACACAAGAATAGCGGCCGCCCGAGAATTCGATGGCACTCGCGGCAAAATTGACGCAGAACTGCGAATAGCCGAGGTCAGCAGAAAATCAGGCCTGCCAAACGAAGCAATATCACACCTAGAGAAACTGCTCGACAGGAAAGACAGATACACAGTCAAAGAAGCCAATTATCACCTCGCACTGGTGAAATATGATTTCGAAGAATATATGGGCGCAGCCGAATCGCTGGAAAAGGTTTTTGCAATAGATCCCACTCATGCCGGAGGACGCATTCTGGAAGGTAAAATCAACCTGAAACTTAAACGGCTCGAACAAGCCGCACGAATAGATAAAGTCGGCCTTTCCGCGGATAAACAGTATATCGTACCAGGAAAAACGCTCCGAATCGGCATGGAAGATCGCACTCTAGCGATCGTCGGAAAAACTACGGCAATACAAATCCGGGCATGGACGGATTCCGGTGATGAGGAACTTTTCGACCTCTTGCCGTTTGCCAACTCGAAGACAAGATTCGAAGGCTCCATACGCACTACAATGGGAAAAGCTGTTAAACAAGACAAGACGTTGCAAATGCTCGGCAACGATAAGGTGTATTACGACCTATCCAAACAATTCAAGGCCGCCCATGGAATCGCCGATACACCAGCCAATATTCTTACAGTGGCAAGCGATCCGGAATTGTATGTTTCATCAGGCAGAATCCTAACCAAAGAAGAATCGGAGGAAATGGCTCTTGAAACAATGATAAGGGCACGCCTGATACATCAACGACGCGGAAACCTGTTGGACGATGAAAGCGACGCGTTCGCATCACAGCAATCGAAGGACCAGGTCAAACCCGGCAATAAGATAAATGTCAGAGTAATTGACCTTGATCAAAATACCACCGGGCAGAAAGACAAGATCACTGTGACCGCTTCATCGGCAAGCGGCGATAAAATCGAGACTTTTGCATTGATTGAAACAGGTGAATACACCGGCATATTTGAAGGAAGCATACCGACCGAATCGGCCCCTGCGATAGCTTACGCCACCGATTCCGATGAAGGTAGAGATCCGAATTTCGTCATATCCAGCGGTAACCATCCCGCATGGATCGCCCTGCCTGATAATAAGCGTCCAAAGAATTTCAGTGTGGATCTGAACAGCTACGAGGTTATTGACGAAATGACACTGACCTCTGCAGAAACAGGTCGCAGAATAAAGAGCTTCGTTTTGCAAATATCGCTCAACGGAAAAACATTCAAGACCGTCGGCTCATGGCCAACGCCTTATAAACCATGGAACGGTGTCGCGCATGGCGCAATTATCAAGCACTACAGCAATAGAAAACGAACAGCGAGTGAACGAACAGCCGAGTTCAGAGCCGTATTTGAAAACACTCCTCAAACAAGTCAACGCATGATCGAATTGAATAACAAGACATTGGCAGCCAGTTGGCGAGAAGATGTGTTTGGCCATGCGGATGCATTGCGTATTGACTGGAACGATGCTCGACAGAGATGGTATATTGCACGATTTTCAGGCGCTTTCTTCCTGAACAAACGGGAAACACGGACATTCAAACTGATCCCGAGCGCTTCCGGCTCCGGAATGGAATACTATCTCACAGTTGACGACCAGATTGGAATCTTTCGTGATAAATCAGGTCGCGTCATGGAAACACCGCTTGAGTTTTCCGACGCATTACAGAAAGGGTTGCACCGTGTTGATGTGTACGTTTATGCAATAAGACGATCACGCCCCGGTTTTCGAGTGATGTGCGATACGGAAGAACCGCCTTACATGATGCCATGCCCTATGGAAATGTTCGATATCAGCAAATTACCGCGCGCACAAATAGAACTACGGGAATTCCCGGCTACTATTACCGCAAATGACGATGCTACTCAGTTCAACGTTAAGTTTTCGCCCAATACCCGTGCGCGCGGAATCAGGTTCAGTATGCACGATTTTGAAATGGACGCCCCGGCGATTAACCGAATCGTACTGACCGGACCAGCAGACCAAGACAACAAACGAGCAACGTATCTTCCGACAAAGGCCAATCTCATGGCGCTCAAGAATAACAACGTATTGGAAATCGTTCCGGGTGACACTATTTCGATAACTTATGAAGCTCCAAAATCAATAAGCGATGATTCGCGAGTCCAGGAGGCATTCCTGTCCGCTGCATACGCAAACGGCGAAATTCGTCCTTCCGTAATCGTCGAATACGAAACCGACGCAAACGGAATGCGTGAACCCATATATGTTACCATGCGACGATTCAGACCCGGCGACACAATACAGGTACTGATCGAGGACCATGATAATGATGTGTCGGACAAACAGGATAAAACGACATTCACCGTAAAAACACAGTCTGCAAACGCAAAAGAGATAACACTGGAGGCGCTTGAAACAAAGAACCATACGGGTGTATTCCTCGGCCGCGTCTTTCCTGTCGCAGGCGAACCTAAACGGCCGTCCGAAATCAAGGTGGAAGATGGAGATGACTTGGTCCTGTCCTATATGGACACGGAAAACACCGACCCCGGCATCCCATGGCGCAGAACCGCCATGCTGGAACAGGCATGGTACCAGAATCCAGAACTGTATGTTTACAATATGACTTCGCGAAAACTGCCCGCTGAACAGATTGCGGAGGCGGAACAAAAGAGGATTATCATAGATGAATATGTGCCTGTTAGGTACGACATGATTGCCTCGCGACATGATGACAAGAAATCGGACAATGAACCTACAGTCATGATTGGCGGTACGCTCCTGGTGGAATTGATCTGGCCCACAATTGTGCAATCCGAGGCCAGTCTTGCTTCAGTGTACATACAAACATCCGCCGGAAGAACAGATGCAGGCAAACAGGATACCGATGAATTCGACCTCAATGTGCCCGGAACTATTCGAATCGACAGTTATCCGATAAGCATATCAAGAATGGATCCGCCGCCCGGATATCGAAATTGTGTTGTCAGCGGCGCCCGTTACGTCGGCGACCCTCTCGATGACGGTCGGTTTATGTTCACCCTCCCAGTCAATCTGGGCGAATTGCCCCAGGAAAGCGCGGCTTTCGAACCTGTGAAGAAAAAATCTTTTGGACAACAAGTTACATACATTGAAGAAGAACCGGAACAAAAATCAATCATGGTTTCCGGCAACGATACGCTCTACATCGGATTTCAGTACACCAACCAATCTGGTGTTGCGCAATGGATTACCAAAACCGCAAAACTCGATTCGGATGCTTTCTTTGATGTCATGGAACGTCAATACCAAGAGACCATCACCGGCGCATATGTCGGTGACTCCGTCTATTTCCGTGTCGTGGACAAGGCCGTAGATAAATCTTCAGATCATGACGCAGTCGAGATATCGGTCGGATCATCGTCCGGAAAAACAAAAACAGTGAAACTTATGGAAACTTATCCGCACAGCGGCGAGTTCAAAGGCTTGCTTAAATTTGTGTACGCAACAGACGAAGCCCCGGACGCGGCTGACGACACAGCCTGGGACGCAGGCGTCATGCCGGTGAAATACGGCGAAACAATTACAGCCCGTTACAACCCAGGCAGGCCAAGTGCAAACGCCTTGGAACAACAAATCGAGATCTTTAAAGGATCGGATGGAAGTCTGATTCCATTCACAAAAAGATTCAAAGACTCGGATATCGCCGTGCTGACCCAGCTTACCACTGCTGAAGCGTACTTTGAACTCGCTAAACAGCACCGTCAGCTCGGACAAGTGGATATGGCACGGCATGAAATCGCTGCCGGAAAACATATCCTTGAAGAAGCGCTGCGCGACTATCCGGATACGGATGCTCGCGCGCAAGCCGATTATTTGCTCGCAAATCTCGCGCTCGAGTCTGCGGAAGAAGCCAAAGAAAAAGGAGATGCCGAAAAATACTATAACGAGGCCATATCCCGTTTTTCCACAATCGCGGCAACGGCAGGCGACAGCGCATATGCGCCTAAGGCCCAATTCAAAAAGGCTTTGACTCTGGAGAAAATGGGCAACATTGATCAGGCTTGCGAGGAATATGTAAAACTTTCTTACCGCTGGCCCGAAAACGAACTCATAGCCGAGACAATCGCCCGGCTGGGCCAATACTTCTTCAATAAAGGCAAGGCGTTGAATGACGAAATCGGCGCTCTGACGGACATTATTCAACAAGAAAAAAAGAAACAAGCGGCAAAAGAGATGTTTACCACCGCAGCGCAGGTGTTCGGCAGGCTGGCGCCACGATTCCCCGCCCACACACTGGCGGATAAAGCAACTATGCTCTCCGCTCAGTGCTACATGAGAGCCGAGGACTTCCCAAAAGCTATAGAAGTCTTCACTATTATTCTTGATAATAAAAACGCCGATAATGATCTTAGGGCTGAAGCCATGTACTGGCGCGGCGATTGCCACATGAAAAACCGATCAAAAGAAAATCTTATGGAAGCTTACCGAATGTTTAAGTTGCTAACGTGGGATTACCCCGCAAGCAAATGGGCCAAATATGCCCGCGGACGCTTAGCCGAGCGGGATTTGGCAAAACTTGATGTTGAATAGTCGCAAACCTAGGCATGACTGCGTATACAATGACTGCACAAAAAATTGTCGCCTGTATCATGACTGAATTGTAAAATTCGGGAAATAATGCACAACAGATTCACAC
>JAFGTH010000042.1 GCA_016934225.1 Lentisphaerota bacterium
ATACGCGCCTGTGGCAACATTGACCGTGTCGCCGGCGATCATATTGTCGGCTGCATGTTGAATAGTCTGCCAGGGCGTACCGGAGTTTTGTGCCTGTTCTTTTGTGTAAGCATCACTGCCTGTCGTCGCGACATAGTAAGTATTACCGGACACCGGAATGGTGCTTACTCCCTGTTTGCCGATATCGCGTCCATTCTCACCCGCGCCCAGAAGAGGCGAGTTCGCATAAACCAACACAGGATCAAAGTTCACCATATTTACATAACCCGGACAGCCTTCAATATTGTTTGCGCAATCGCTCAGCGCGTTAATCGCGGTCGCCCCGCGCAGTGCGCCTGCGCTCTCGGTCATATCGTAATATTCACCCTGCCCATTCTTATAAACAAGACAATGGTTCAATGTCACAACATGTGTTGCCTTAACCTCGTACACTCCGTAATAGACGTTTCCGGCGATCACGCAATTGCGAATATTGATTGTACTGCCAGAATCAATGCCCTTATACCCGTTTTGGCCATTGCCAATTATCGCACAGTCAATAATATCCGCAAATGTACTCTGGTCAAAAACAATGCCATCGGCTGTATTTCTGTATATAGCGCAATTTGTGATGATAATTCCGGACAGATCATGTCGCTCCCGTGAGATACCCTGGTAGTTGCCGTAGATATAGCAATCCTCAACTGTATAATTCTCCGGTCCGGCTATCGTATACAGCAGAATCCCAGAATCGTGCCGGCCATAACCCATTGTTGCGCCAGTCAGTCTGAAACCTTTTACATGAAAGTTCTGCGACTGAGCTAATCCAATGCAGTTCGTACGGGCGCCTTCCACATCAATTATCGGATAGTTAACGCCTTCCAGAACATTATACGCTCCGTTGGTGCCAGCATGTGCGCTGGTAAAGATCACCTGTTCATTGTATGTTCCGTTGGTGACCATTATGGTATGGCCACCCTGGACGACCGCGTTGGTGACGCCCAGCTCTGTTACGGCGTCCGCGATATTCGTGAAGGCTGTTGCCCATGTTGTGCCGTCCCACGGCCCGCCGGTGTTTGACTGATCCACGTAAATCGTCGCCGCACCGGAATTTATTGCAAGACCGATAATACCGAACAAGAATACCAGTTTGTTTTTCATAATGCCCCTATCTATCGTGTTTTGCTCAAACGACATATTTCCTGAGTTATCGTTTAATATCCAAGAATCACGATTATTGTATCACCGATTGCTTTCTGTAGGCAAGAAGCAAAAACGCGGCTTTTAGCGGGCGAAAAGGCCGATTTTCACGGAAAGTTCGGAGCAATCCGGAAAAACAACAATGGCCTGATTTCAGAGCATTCGACCGGCGCGACTGCCGGTAAGAACGCCGTTTGCGACTGTTAACGTGCCGTTGATCAGCACGTGCTCTATTCCGACGGCAAGCTGATGCGGCGCAGCATATGACGCGCGATCAGAGACAATGTCTTGATTCAACACTACAATATCGGCGAAACAACCTTTCTCTATCCGGCCTCTGTTGGTAAGACGAAAATGGGACGCAGGAAGCGAGGTCATTTTTCGAATGGCCTCTTCAACAGCAACCGTTTTGCCGTCCAAAGCCATTCTCAGAAATTTCGGAAAACTGCCATAAGCGCGCGGGTGCGGATAATCCTCGCTTAACGGTCCGGTCGGCGCGCGTAACGAAGCGTCGGTGCCCAACATGACATATTCCTGCGCCAGTATCCGTAGCATATTTGATTCGCTCATTCCGCCGAAAAACGCGCCTGTACACAGCTCATCCGTTTCGGCAAAATACAACGCAGCGTCAACCGGATGCATGCCAAGCTGTTTCGCCGCGTTTGTCAAAACACATCCCTGAAATCGGCGATTAGCCGGATTATGCGTTGAGCCTATAGTAATTGAGTCCCAGTAGTCATCGGTGTGCGATTGCAGCAATTCGGATCGAAGCCGCGCTCGATTCGCGTCGTTTTTTAACCGTTCAAGCGCGCTTTTGCGTCCGCCCTCTTCGGCCCACACAGGAAAAATCATATCCAAATCCGTACTTGACGCGGTGTAGGGATAACGGTCAGCGGCAATTTCCACACCCGCATCTCGCGCCCGCGCAATTGTTTCAAGCGCATTATCTATCAGACCCCAGTTTTTTTTGCCCGCTGTTTTGAGATGTGAAATTTCCGTTCTGATTTCCGCTTCCTGAGCGATAGCGATTGTTTCCTCAATAGCTTCAATAAGCCGACTGCCTTCGCTCCGCATATGGCTTGCGTATATACCGTTCCGCGACGCTGCCACAAGCGCCAAAGCCACAATTTCTTCGCGAGACGCGGATGAAGCCGGTGTGTAAATCAATCCGGTGCTCAACCCCCTGCCTCCTTCATCAAGGCTCTGTTCAAACAATCTAATCATGACGCTCAGCTCGGATTCAGTAACCGGTCTGTTTTCGTAACCGGCGGCAGCCACGCGTAATGTGTTATGTCCTATAAGGAGCACGACGTTGGGAGCAGGTCTGATGTTTTCCAATAACTTCCTGTATTCCGCGACGCTGCTCCATGTTCCCGGGTATTTTTTGTCAAGCCAGTCCGAAGGCATATGATATTCGCCCACCAACGGAGCGGCAGAGGCGCCGCAATTGCCGACGATTTCCGTTGTGATTCCCTGATATATTTTGCTGTGCGCTGACGGTTCGATAAGTAAATAAGCGTCGGAATGGGAATGAGCATCTATGAAGCCCGGACACACCATATGCCCCTGAGCGTCAATCGTAATTTCAGTTTCCGCCGAGGATAAATCGCCAATATCAACGATTTTGTCGTCGGCAATGCCTATATCGCCGAATGTGCCTGTTTTGCCGGAGCCGTCATAGACCAGTCCATTTGTTATTTTGATGCTGAACATTGCTTTGGTTATAATTAACTGACATTCGGATTCTGTGCCGTTTTTCCCGCATTTGATATTGCAGCAGTAAGAAGTGTACTATCGGCGGTTTCGTTATCATTTTTCGTTTCCGCGGTGTTCCTGTTGTCGGCGCCCAGCAAGGTTATTACCTGATTTTGTACTTCTTCCAGTTTATCCAATTGAAGACGCGGATCCGGAACAAGAAAAGTTTCGCCTGTTCTCCGATGTTCGTACACTCTGATCATGATTCCGTCTTCCCGGGTTTGCACGTCTTTTTCTATAAGCATCCGTTTGCGTTCCAGCATTACTGCGAGGATGTACATGACGTTGATGTTGGTTTTGTCGTCCTCCGCCATAAGTTTTCGTAACAGTGATTCGGCCGTCTCTTTTTTCAATGCTTCTTCCGGTTCCGGAGGCGGGAATCTGAATGTTCCTTGCCAACTGCTATAGGGAACGCTATCCATATTCTTTGACTCCCAACACTTCGCGCAGTAGTCACGGCGAACGTAACCATCTTCACTGCGCATAAGCGCCGAGAAATACGGTTCCATATCCTGGAAAGGTGTTTCGCATCCCTGGCAAACATCGCATCTCGTTTTAATATCCCAATCTTGCGCCATTTTAACCTGTTTGTTATTCGATTAAATACATATCGCTTTCATATCATAGTCAGATTGCGCAGTGTACTTAACCGTTTTGAATTTGCCAATGTCTTCCTGGCCTGCTCCTTCCACGATAATTTCTCCATCCGCCTCCGGAGCGAGCCGGTATGAACGACCCGCGCATGTTTTCCCCTCAAACAATATGCGATCCAGAAGCACTTTGTCTTGTTGTCCGACAAGTTTTTTCTGTTTGTTTGCAACAATTTCGGCCTGAGCCGCAAGCAATTCTTCGCGTCTTTTTTCCGCCGTTTTTTTGTCCGTTTTCGCTTTTATGGCTATCGCGGGTGTCTTTTCTTCGGGAGAAAAGACAAATGCTCCAAGGTGGTCAAATTCCGTATTTTTGATAAATTCCAGAAGATGTTGGAAATGTTCCCTGTTCTCGCCGGGAAACCCAACCAGGCATGTTGTTCGGAGAATAACATCAGGCAATTGGCTGCGAATTGTGTCTATTAATTGCGGCATATGTTTGATGGTATCGGCTCGACGCATTGTGCGCAGGATATTCGGATGACTATGTTGAATCGGCAAATCGAGGTAATGGCATACCTGTTTGGTTTCGGCCATTGCTGCCAAGAGTTCGTCGGTGACATTCGAAGGGTAACCGTACAACAAACGGATCCAGAAGTCGCCGCCGATATTCCCGATGCGTCTTAAAAGGCTGGCCAGAGTTATTTTGCCGCCGAGGTCTTTGCCGTACGATGTTATATCCTGTGAAATGATATCCAGTTCTTTAAAGCCACGACTCAACAAATCTTCCGCTTCGCGCACAATATCATCGGGCAGCCGCGAACGATATGCGCCTCGTATTGCCGGAATTGCGCAAAACGAGCATTTATGATTGCATCCCTCCGCGATTTTGACATACGCATATGCGCCGCCGCTGAACACAACGCTGTCTTTGCGCGGCTCGAAAAGGCGCTTTGCTTTCGGCGACACGCGATAAACCGAATGTCCTTCATATACTTTTCTTACAACATCTGCAATTTCCAGGAGATTGTCCAATCCTATGAAAGCATCCACTTCCGGCATTTCTTGTTTAAGTTCATCGCGGTATCGTTGGATCATACAACCAGCAACGATTACGGCCCGACAACGTCCTTTGGCTTTAAGCGCGCATGCATCAAAAATGGCGTCTATGGATTCTTTGCGTGCGTCTTCGATAAAGGCGCAGGTATTGACGATCACCACATCCGCATTTTCTGGTGTAGCTGCCAGGGTAATGTTATTCGCGATCAATTCGCCGGCCATAATCTGGGAATCAACCAGATTTTTGGCGCAACCCATGCTAAAAAAGCCCACAGAAACGGGCTTTGTCTGAGACAATATTTCCGGACGGCGATTCAAGACTGGGAACTCATGGTTTAAAACGTAACATATTGTGCTGCAGTTGTTTCTCTGCAAATTTCGAACAAACTAATGCGGCGCGATTGTTGTCTGCCGCAAGCGTTTTTATCTGCTCGGTATTATACTGTTGTTCATACGGATGTTTCGCGATGCCGTATCGTATTACCTCCATAATTCCTGCGCCGACGGCTTGTCTTATTCAAAATACGGCGGCGGTGGCTCTGACGCAATTCGGAGAGGTTTTTCTGTTGCGACATCAGGAGCTGTTGTTGTTATGTCCGGTTTGCGCGCGCATTGACTAAGACCGGAAATCAAAAAGACAACAAGTATCAACAATGCAATACTGATGGAGACAATCTTCACGGGTGAATCGGCGATGGAAATGTTTGGCATTTGAAATTTGGGAATTTGAAATCCCGGTTTTGGCCATGATCCGCTGATATCCTTGAGTTTCTCCCGCACAGATTCTGTGCCTTGCCCCATCAGGCGGGAGACAATTGCGCCGTAGCCGACAATGATCGTTTTTGCTTTCGACCATATTTTATCGAAATCTATCAGCGGTTCGGCCGAAGGCGCTTTAGTCATTGTCGCCCTTCGCCTTTCGGTGCGCAGTTTTTCAGCTCTTGCAAAAAGATCTGCTTCTTCAGGCAGAGTATCTTGCTGTACTGACGGAGCGGACTGAGGTTTTTTTGAAGGAGACGGCAATTCCTCGATAATACTGTTCTCATCCATTATGTCTGGTTGCTGTACAGAAGGCGGAAGGCCGGGCGACATAAATCGTTCCACGTACTCATCAACGAGGGGTTTAGGATCCAAACCGACATGCCGGGCGTACATTTTAATGAATCCCTTGCCATAAATAGGCGCGGCAACGCGTCGGAAATCCTCGCGTTCGATGTCTTCGACAATCTGAACTTGCATTTGAGTCGCCGCAGCGACTTGCGATGCTGTCTCTTTTTTTGCCAGTCGTGCTTTACGCAGTATTTCACCAAGAGCCATCGGTTGGTTCCTCCTCCATGGTCTCTTCGTATACCGGATTCTCTGGAATTATGCCGTCTAAATCAATAAGGATTTCGCGAGGATCAGACCCGCGAGGTGGTCCTATTATGCCACGTTCCTCTAATATGTCCATAATTCGCGCTGCGCGTGTATATCCTATTCTTAATCGCCTTTGCAAAGATGATGTGGAGGCACGCCTTGTTTCGCGAATAATTTCTATGCATTGATTCAACAGTTCGTCGTCCTCTCCATTATCTATAGAGCTGGCGGGTTTTTCGAGTTTTTCTTTTATTTCCAGTTCAAAGCAAGGACCGGTTTGGTTCTTTATAAAAGCCACAATATCCTGGATTTCCTTATCGCTCGCCATAGCGCCTTGCGCTCTCACAAGTTTGCTTGCGCCCGGCGGCAGAAACAGCATATCGCCTCTGCCCAACAGTTTCTCCGCGCCGCTGGCGTCAAGTATTGTTCTGCTGTCCACTTTCTGGGCTACCTGGAATGCCAGACGGGCCGGGAAATTCGCTTTTATTGTGCCGGTAATAACGTTCACCGACGGACGTTGTGTCGAAAGGATCATATGAATGCCTACAGCTCTGGATAATTGGGCAAGCCGTGCGACGCTGTTTTCGATCTCCGCCTGATCCACCAGCATCAGATCGGCCAGTTCGTCAATGATAATGACAATATATGGCAATGAAACCGGTTCATCCGTGCGGGGCTTTTCCTGCAAGTCGTTTCCAAACAAATCCGCCTGTTTGATTGTTTCCCTGTTGTTGTACCCTTCTATATTTCTGACACCGACTTTGGCAAACAGTTTGTATCGTTTTTCCATTTCATTTATAGCCCATCGCAAGCCAAGCGCAACTTTTTTCGCATCGGTTATGACGGGAACCACGAGGTGAGGCAAATTCTGGTACGCCGAGAATTCCACGATTTTCGGGTCAACGAGCATCAAGCGGAGTTGATCAGGTCTTCGCGACATCAGAAGACCTGCCAGAATCGAGTTCATACATACTGTCTTGCCGGCGCCGGTTGCTCCCGCGATGAGAAGGTGCGGCATATCGGCCAGATCCGCAACCAAGTCGTTTCCGCCTACGTCCTGGCCAAGCGCCAAGGGCACATGCAAATTCGTTGAGGCCCACTTTTCGCTTTCGAGTACGGTGCGCAGAAATACCATTTTAGCCGTTGTATTCGGCACTTCGATGCCTACCACGCCCTTGCCAGGCACCGGCGCTTGGACGCGCACACTCGTGGCCTTCAATGCCAGCGCCAGATTATTGCTCAGTCCGCTGATTTTCTCGACTCGCACACCCGGCGCCGGCAGAAGTTCATACCGGGTAACAACCGGCCCTTTCTGCACATTCGCAACTTCTGTTTCCACACCAAATTCCGCCAATGTTTCCACTAAGATTGAAGAAGTGGTTTTTGTATCGGTCTCAATTCCTTTTGTATCCGAAGGCACGTGGCTCAAAAGGTCAAGAGGCGGCAACTGGTAGTTGCCCCAGGCCCCGGCATCGGCATCCACGCTGGAAACTGATTCTTTTGCAACTGATTCAGGTTTGTGTTTAGTCTCGTCTCTTCGTAATTTTGCAGGTTTCGTCTTTTCGATCCGGGGCTCTTCGATTTTCAGTGTTTCTTCCGCGACCGGTCCAGCTTCGACTTGTTCCATAGCAGGTTTGATATCCGTAGTTCGTCGTTCTTTATCAACCACACGTTCCAATCGTTTGCGCCTTTTTTCCAGCCGCCGCTGTTCCAGCAGAATTCGCCGTTTCTCGTCCAGGCGCCCCATAATCGTATCGCGTAACCATAAAACCGTGTACATCGTCCCTGCAACAACAGCGTGATACGCTTTTGCGATATTACTCGGGCCGATGAGAAACACTATTGACGCCGTCAGCACGGACCCGACGACTATTCCGGCGCCCACCGAACTTAACCATCGCACCAAAAATTCCTGCATGAAGATGTGACCGAAAATACCGCCTGCGTCCACAATGTTTAATCGCCGGCATATACCGACCCACCAGGGATCATACAGTTCCATCATAGCCGATGTAGTCAACGCCAGAACAATTGCCGCCACAATGCGCGGCCATGTTTTCGTTTCAACGTCAAGAATTAATATAATTCCAACAGCGCAAACCAAGACCGGAACAATATATGTTCCCGCTCCGATCAACATAAACATTGCGAAAGACAACCACGCGCCAATAGGCCCAATCATGTTGTTTGGAGGACTATTTGGCGCTGCCTGAAGCAGGCTTATATCTTTCCAATCATATGAGAACACACTAAGCCCGATAAAGAGGCACAACGGCATCAAGAGAAATCCCCATACGCGTCTCCAGCTCATACTTTCCATATTATCGCGCACCGCCACGTTCAGCCTCGTATTAGTTCGTGGTTTATACCACGAAATTTCTTGTTTCTTCGCCTTCTATCGTTTTCCGCCAAAAATAACCTTTACTGTCCGTGGCTCCACAATAGTAGTTACTGCGGTACCACTTGAAAGATGAACGAATAAAGGCAACTCATAAGCGGCCGGGGTATTCAATTTCGAGCAATCAACAAACACTTTTATTGAATCAACAGTGATATTCGCCAGCGCTTCTGCCCGACCGGATAAAGCAACTTCCGCCACTGCCGGATCAAATTGAATGTCCATAGCCAGGCCAGGCGGCGCAAAGGCCAGAACGGGAATGTCTAATCGTTTGGTTTCCGTCTTGGTCACAATGCGAATTTTG
>JAFGTH010000043.1 GCA_016934225.1 Lentisphaerota bacterium
AACTATCATGAAATAAACAAGCCTCGGCCTCAGATGCCACAAACATCTTGTCAGGATACAAAACGGCGCGAAGCGGAGTCTCCGGCATCGGTGTTTTGGTTCGCAATACAACCACTTTTTCACTCATGCCAGATACTGAGCGATCTACATAAAGAAAACTTCCACCAGGAAGGCGCGAAACACTATTTGACGAATCATTCATCACAACAGACATCTCTTCTTCGTCGGAACAAGGGCCAAGATCTATCAGCAACAAACTATTCTGCTCGTCAACAATACGGAAAACGGACTCAAGCATTCGAAGAGACTTGATTTCAGCAACCAAACTTCCTTCTGCGTAAACAAGTTTTTCCCAGTGTTTTCCTGGAGGAATTAACTTGGATAAGATTTTGACGTCGGCCCATGATGATGCTATGGCCAAGTCAAATTTATCGCGGCCATACGGATCGTTACTGAATATCGCAAAAAGTGCGTGTTGGCTACAAGAAGAGCCGCAAGCACATCCGGAATGCGAGACGGCAGATGATCATGTTTAGAAATAAGGAACGGTTGAATCCATGTGTCCGCACAGAGAAAATCATAGAGATATCTATACGACAGCACTGTAGCACCACGGGGTATCGTCTTATGAATATAGTGTTTGACCATGGTTGCTTCCTCCATGCTTATACGATTGGGCGCAACAACCCTCTGAACACGTCTGACAACAGGATAGAGCGCCCCAACTACCAAAACGATAGCCACCACGATCTTGACCATTGTCTTAAGAAATTCGAATTGCGAAGGCCGAAACATGGTTCGATAATTGTGCGATATTCGCAACTTCAGGTAATCGTTCACGATTTTAATCAGGAGCAAAATGCCAGTTGCAACCAGCGGTACAAGAAAAATATCTACACGCAAGAAGTAGCGTCCGTGAACCGTTTGATAGCACGAATAGAAGAGGAAGGCAATGAGCGCCGGGACAATATAAAATAACCAAAGATTACGTTGTTTTCTGTATCCCGCAATGGCCCCGACGGCAAACCCCAAACCTATCCAATGGTACTTACGCAAGGCCAAACTTGCATATCGAACAGATATTGCGGGAAAATTTTGCGGTGTCCACCCTGTATACCTGGTGTTCTCAGGAATCACATCGCGCAAATAGGTTAAACCGGCTATGGATTGCGGAGTTTTGTACCATATCCCGGTTGTGAGAGCATTTTGAATGAACATTGGAATCATTGCCAAACAAGCCGTGAGCAAGAAAACACACGCACTAGGAACAAGAGAAAGAAATGTTTTTTTTGACCATTTTGAAGGGAACGCTGCCATAACCAAGACGGGGGCGTATACTACAGAAACCTCTCTTATACTCACGGCAAAACCGTAACAGAATCCGGCGTGGCCCAAGGCCACAAATGCGTTCCTGGATTAAATCTTTGGCGGTATATGATACAAATTGCCGACAGGAGAAGCGTAATAATGGATCTCTATAAGGGGTAAGTAACAACACTGTTTTTGTGGATAAGTTTAGCAACAACACAATGCTCAATAATGCAATCCAGCCGGCATATTGTTTATTGCCGCAGGGCGGACAACTCCAAATATACCACACGAAGACAAGGAGCATAATTGGAACAATAAACGCGTTTGCCAAATATGGCGCAAGAGGCCCAAATCCCTTGATAAGTGCCGCCAGAAAAAGACAATAACCGATCGGAACCAGCGACGCTCGTTTGCCCGACGGTTGTATTACTTCTTGTTTGTCTTATCCGGAATAATATTATGAGCGGTATCCGCAATATAAAACTGACCGTCTGCTAAAGTTTGAGCAAATCGCACATACTTATAAGGATCGGATCGTGTATTAAAATCCGCGAAAACGAGGGCAATCACCCATATGGTAACAACAATGATTCCTATAGCTATATAGACGATGTTTTCATCTGACCATTTAACCGTCCTCATATTGCTTGCGTCTTTCTTGCAACAATAAACATTATATCAAATGTGTTCCAGCGAATTGACCATCTATCGATATGTGCCGATTTCAGATGTTGATACAGATTCGGAGCCCTGCGCTCAACAAGCAATCCAAGCGGATAGTTCTTAGACTTGTAAGATATATTGACAAGATTAAATCCGCACCGTTCCAGTAAAAATGCAATACTTTTCTTCCCAAAGAAATGTACATGCCAAGGCGGCAACATTTGGCGCCAATTTGCCCTTAACAAACGATACGCCAGGGAATCAACAGATCCTGTCGTTAAAAAGAGATACCCACCCGGAACCAATTCCCGCATGCCTTCATCAGGATCTCATCCGGCTTGGGAATATGCTCAATAAAATCCCACATGACGATCACATTAAAAGGTTCCGAAAACGATCGATCGAGATAGTCGCCTTGAATTGCGTTATGGCCATGTGCACGGGCTTGCATTAAAGCCTGATCCGCCAAGTCCATGCCAATTGCGCGAAAACTTCCTCGACAAACATCCAGAAAATGACCGAATCCACACCCCAATTCCAATAAATTACCCGTTTGTACATAGTGTTGAATGATTTTCAGATAGTTTTTGAATGTTTTTCGATATACGTCTGCCCGCTGGTCGTAGTTCCCGTAAACATTATCGAAGAATTCACCGGTATATAGCTTTGCAGTATCAATGGCCAATGGATCTGCAACAAAGATATGCCCACATTCTCTACATCGGCAGATTTCGAAACCGTTCTTTACGTACAAGACCTCGGCCTCGTCATTCGCGCAACATACACATTTCTCACGTCGCAACATCAGTCCTTTTCTTTCCCTTGCTTAGTATTTGCCAGATGTAACTGAAGTGTTTCTTGCAGTATGCCAAGTTTCTGCGCTAATGTAACAAGGTTGCGTGACACGTGAGAGAGTTTAACCGACAAGAAAAGAACAAGAAAAAACAGCACAACAAATGCAGCAAACAAAAGAATACCAGGGCCATAACCAGTATCCCCCTTCAACAAGGCATACAGCTTGTATAACGGGTTGGCCAAAAAAGCGAAGAGGCATATACCACCAGCCATCATGAGCCATAATGTCGAGAATTCTTCCTGCAGCTTCTTGTGCCGGATTAAATACAAAATTACGCCAATCATAATAATGCCGACAATGATGCCAAGCAGTTGAAGGGTAAGAGACATAACTATACTCCTGATTTACGAATGACAGAGCCAAGCGCAGTAATCATAATTCGAAAAGGGGAAAAAACCGCCTCGCATAATGTGATAGATGAATATCCTGTGGATCGTTTCCGAAAATGGGCCGGCATAATTTTTATCTTTAAACCTTTACGATGCGCTTCAATATACGACGGCACAGCGGCAAAATGCAGATGCCATTCCCTGCAAAATATTTGAATACAGGCCCTGTTTACCGCTGAAAATCCGCTGGTTGGATCCGGAATATCAACGCCTGTAGCCATTAATGTAATAAAGGAGGCAAAGATCATCCCCATACGCCGAAACAGCGACGCCTGGTACTTACAAGTGTCATGAAAACGGCATCCGATATTATAGTCACATTCTCCCTGCAATACCGGAAAAACCAAATTTTTAATTTCCGCAGGATCATGTTGACCATCGCCATCCATGTGTACCGCAATATCGTAATCACCTTTCTCAGCATACATATATCCCGCCTGCACGGCTCCACCAATACCGAGATTCATGGGTAATGTCACGACACGCGCTCCCGCTTCCGCCGCCAAGTTCGCCGTGCGATCAGAAGAGGCATCATCAATCACTACCAGATCAAAACTCGCAAAATCCGATTTCGCTATTGAATTTCGGATTTCGGTTACGGTTTTGCCGATAATCGCCTCTTCGTTGAAAGCGGGGATCAATATCAGCACTCTCGGCTTGTCATTCATGATCTTTCTTTTTTCCTTCCCACGACAATCAATCCTCCGCCTATACTACTCTGCCAGCGGCCCAGGGTCATGCCACCCAGAATCTTGGCCAGCCACTTGCTGGTTTGTACAACCGCATGCGTCATGGCGTCCGCATGCCGCACAGATGGCGTTATGCCAACATATTCAACAAAAAACCCTGTTGAATTGAAATAGCGCTCAAGTGTCGGCCGGGTAAAGTTATAGAGATGCAATGGTATCATAGCACGAAACGGAATGGCGGGGATCCAATGTTTCAACCATATCCACACCTGCTCACAAGGAACTGTTAAATAAATAATTCCGTTGGTCTTAAGCAGTGTGTATATCCGAGACAACATTTGTCTCGGACTAACCACATGTTCCAACAATGCCTGCGCTGAAATCGCGTCAAAACTGTCGGCCTCCAGCGTAGGATCATTCACGGATATATTTCTATAAGCGACATTCGGAAACTCTGAGCATGCATTAGCATAGGCCACACCCCGCGGATCCAAATCAATGCCAAGACAGCTCTGCCAGGCGTGTTGGCTATTGAGCTCCTGAAGGAAGAACCCGTATCCCGATCCAATATCCAAACAGTTTCTGGTCGTTGGCGCGTATTTATTGATAAATTTTGCCGCAACAACAAATTTTTTACTGGTTGTGAATCGCCACCATGCGATCTCTTCCTCACTCGCGTCATAGTACTTCTCATAGTAAGCAGCCAAGGCTTTGTCGGAAGGGCGTGGACTGACGTAATAAAGACCACAATCTAGACACCGGCAAAGCGTGGCCTCGTTCTCCAAAAGAACTGGTTTCTTCCTGTTCGACCCGCACAGATCACATGCGTTTTCCACAAACGCATCCCGGGAAAAGATGTGATTGTTTACTTTTGGATAGATTCGCCTGCCTATATCCAGTAATTCGGTCTTATTATGCGGTTGCATCTATATTGATTTCTTCTTTCGCTATTTCGTATAAACCCTCGAAACCGTGCGTCAACTCAGCCACCATATCGGCAATCCCCGCATGGATGTCAAATTCCGGAACAAACCCAAGCCCTTGTTTTGCTTTTTCAATGGAGATCCTACGTCGAATAACTG
>JAFGTH010000044.1 GCA_016934225.1 Lentisphaerota bacterium
ATCGGACACGATCAGTTGGACGAAACTCGGCAGCGCTCTTGTGGGGAAAAATTGCAAATATGCCGGCAGTCCGCATCGTGTCAAATTCTTTATTCAAAACAACGAAGACGGTGAGCAGGCAGCCGCAATTACCAGTTGGCGTTTGCATGGACAAAGCGATGAATTTAACCCGAATGAATTGGCGCCGGTATATCTGGCCAGGAAGATAATAGGCTTTAACTGCAGAGTTGCGTGGCCGTATAGGGATGAAAACGACGAAATAGAGTGGTTGGACGAATGGTTTGAAACCAACAGGCTTCCGGCGGCTGTGGAAATAACGCTATACATGGATCCTCTGGAAGAAGACGGACCGCCGGTGGAGATCAAAAGGCTTGTGGGAGTGCCGGTTGCTCCTCTGTCCGGGCCATGGAGGAAGAAAGACAGCGCCTGATGAATAAAATGTACTACAAATCGTCGTATGGGTCCGCGCTCGTTGTGGTGTTGTGGATTATCGGTTTAATGTCGTTACTGGTCACCTCGATGATTTTTGACGCCAACGTGGAAGCGCGTATCACGTCGTATTATCGGAGACGCATACGAGCCGAGTATCTCTCGAATTCCGGCGTCGAAATTGCGCAATTTCTCATGCAAAAAAGTGTTGGATTAAAAAAGATCGAGGAAAGCGAAGATCAGGACAAATGGTGGTTTACGGGCGCCCAAAAGCTGGCGGAAGGGCTTGCGGTTCGCGGCATGAACAAACCGCTTGGCGTTGGCAATATTATCTTGGATATTGTGCCGGAACCGGCTCGTCGCAATGTCAATACGCTTACTCTCGAGGATTGGGAACGCGTTTTAGAAGTGGCGGGAGTGCCGGAGGAGATGTGGCCCGAACTCATTGAATCGGTTCTCGATTGGATTGATCAAGACAATAATAAGAGAGAAGATGGGGCGGAAACAGACGATTATTACGCGACTCTTGATCCTCCGCGTCGTGCGAAAAACGGCCCGCTCGATACGGTCGGTGAACTTCTGCTTGTAAAAGGATTCAGCGAGCCAATACTGTACGGAGGCACAATTGGTGCAGACGAAAACGGTGAAGGAGGCATTAGCGTCAGCGGCATTGGCGATCTTTTAACGACGTACGGCGACGGACGTGTGAATGTGAATGCCGCGTCAAAACGTATTTTAATGACATTGCCCGACGTGGACGATCTTGTTGCCGGCGCAATAATTGAGGAGCGCGAGGGGCGCGAGCGCGAAGGCGCGGAACCGGAAGACAACTCTTTCGAGAATGTGAACGATTTTATGTCGCGAATACAGGAATTGAACCCGTCGCTCAGGCGGCATGTTACAACAGATTCGATGATCTTCCGAATAAAATCGGTGGGTGATGTTCGCGGTGTGCGGCGTGAAGTGTGGTGTATCGTCAAGTATGTGCAACAGGCGTTGACGATACTGCAGTGGAGAGAAGAAGATTAACGTGGAAATATGAGGCTACAGTGGCCAGAGATCAAATAGTCGGACTTGCTTTAAAGGAAAACAGCCTTGAGTGGTCGGTTTTGCAGCCGGTTAAGGAACGGATCAAAACCGTATCC
Organism: Lentisphaerota bacterium; assembly: GCA_016934225.1. Taxonomy (GTDB): domain Bacteria; phylum Verrucomicrobiota; class Kiritimatiellia; order UBA8416; family JAFGTH01; genus JAFGTH01. The sequence continues at coordinate 1,575 of JAFGTH010000044.1, forward strand.
GGCGATCGTGCGGAATTGGTCGCCAAGTCTGAAAAAACGGACAGCGTTCTATCTGATGAAACTCTCAACCGAATCAAAGCGTCCTGCACGGGCATCAGAGGACGAGTATCGCTGGGCCTGCCGACGTCGCAATTGCTTCTGCGCGTGGTCAATCTGCCGTCTGTTGATCCGGTTGAGCTGAAAAGCATGGTCGAGTTGCAGATGGACAAAATCTCGCCGTTTCCGGTTGAGAACATGATAATTTCGTATGAGATACTGCGCATGCACGAAACCACGTCTGTGGTTCTGATAGGCGCCACAAGGAAGGAAGTGGTTGAATCGGCGGGAAAAATGTTGAGTCAAACAGGTCTGCGTATCGCCCGTGTTGACGCTACGATTTTGGGCTGGCTCAGACTGCTTAGCGGAGCGGATCAGATTGCTCGGGAAGGCTGTCAGGTTGTACTCCTAATAGATGGCCATATGCCCGAGATAATTGTAGTAATGGATGGGATTCCCGTGGCTTTTAGATCGCTGGGCGACATAGGCGATCTTTCGAGAGATGAGTTGGTATCGGAAATATCGTCGGAGCTGAATTACACTTTGATCTCGCTGGATCTCGAGTACGGCACAGTGGCTGTTAATCGTATATCGGTATGGTATTCGGGCGCTGTGCCAGACGGATTATCGAATACACTGTCCCGACAATATGGATGTGAAATCCAACTTTCCGAACTAGCGGCATTGCCGGGCGTTTCCGAAGGTATTGCGACAAGATTGGCTGAATGCGACGGGAACATGTTCGATCTCAGACCGGTTTCATGGCTCCAGGCGGAACGGGCAAAACAGTTCGGTGGCAGGGTATTGACCGCCGGAAGCATTATTCTCGGAGTCTGGTTGATGATGGCTGTTGCTTTGTTGGGCGCATTGAGCTACCAGAAATGGCAGCTTGGCAGACTCAGGACGGAGCAGAACAAATGGTCGCGCCCGGCGCTGGAAGTGCGTGCGATGCGAAGACGGGTCGGAATGATTGCAAAATACACCAATACCACACATTCCGCTCTTGAATGTTTGCGTGATATAACAGTCAGAATGCCACCGTCCGGCATTGACCTGACATCGTTTTCTTACAGAAAAGGCGAAGACGTGAAGATAACCGGAGAAGCGGATTCGGCCGAACTCGTGTTGAATTTCAACGAAAATCTGAACAACTCCAAGTTATTCACTGAAGTGAAATCCGGCTCCATGAGCATTACCAGAAAACACAAGCATCGCTTCGGTATGGAATTAATTTTGCCGGGAGGCGAATGATGATACATTTATCAAACAGGGAAATCATGCTCCTTGTCGCGACCGCAACGGTCATCTTGTTTGGAGCTTCATTTATAGCGGCTCGCCCGGCGTTGAAACAACTGAAGGAGTTGAAGATCGAGAGATCTGGTATGGCCGCCGCAATTGAATACGACAAACAACTTGTTCAGCAGCAAAACATGTGGACGGAAAAACTCGAAGGGTTGAGCAAGCTGTTGCCGCATTATCCGGGCGACAAAAATGTCGGCGTGTATTGGCTGTCGAAATTGAATAGCTTGGCGTCCAAACATGGTTTAATGATTTTAAAGCATCAACTCGGCACAGTGGAGAAAGAAGGGGATATATACGAGCTTCCGATTGATTGTAAGGAGTGGGAAGGCGAACTGAACGCAATAGTGCGTTTCCTCTTTGATCTGCAGAATGAGGGTGCTATGCTTGACATACAGCATCTAACAATGAAACCAAAGGGAAGAAACGAATTAAGGGGACGTTTTGTGCTCAACTGCGCATATACTTGCGATGAATAAAATTAATTACTCTTCAACGGCATGGTGCTACCGATGAAAGAATTGCAGAAATACGAACGGACATTCACTCGGAAAGTTATGATCGCTGGTCTGGCGTCGGCGATGTTTGTTTCGGCATCGTCGTTAGGGCAACGGGCGAACACGGTTCCGGTGGATACCCCGCCGCGGCTCACGTTTCAGGATTCGCCGCTCGAATTTGTATTGGCTGAATACAGCGATAAGACCGGTCGTACCATTCTTCAGGCTCCCAACGTGCCCAAAGCCAATATTACATTAAAAAGCCAGGGAGATTTGACGTTCGAGGAATATCTGCAAGCCATAGAAACGGTTCTAAGCATGCATGGCATTGCTTTGCTTAAAGTGGGAGATAAGTTCCTGAAAGTAGTGCCGATCAAATCTGCCCGACAGGAAGCTATGACCATCGGTGAAGATTTGGATAGAGATCTGGCGGAAACGGACGAACTTGTCAGCCAGATGATTCCTTTGAAGCATATAGAGCCGAACGAAGCAAAGAAGGCAATAGATGCGCTGAAGCATGCGCATGGCGTGGTTCATGTTTTTGAGCGTATCAACAGCATACTTGTCACGGATTCGGCCGCAAATCTGAATCGTATTATGCAGATTTTGCGCAGTATGGATCAACCGATAGAAGCCAGGGAAGAGCCCAACATTGTGGCAATACGGCATGCCAAGGCATCCGAAATCAAAAGCAAACTGATAGAAATTATTGCTGAATCGCAGAAAAACGCGAATAAACAGATATCCACCATTCCTAGCATGAAAGAAAGCGGTTCGCCGGGTGTTGAGACAACCCCGTCAGTTCCGACGCCTCCTGGAGTGATCAGAGCTAGAAGAAAACCGGAGGCTGCGCCACCTGAGGAAACTGCCATTCCGGATGATCTGATTGCAGAAGCGGAGCGCGGCATTATTCGTGGAACTGTGCAGATAGTCTCGGATGATCGAACGAACATTCTTATAATAATAACGCGACCCGAAAACATGGCTTTCTTCGAGAAAATTATCAAGGTGCTCGATGTGGAAACCGCACCGGATGTGATTGTGCGGGTATTCAGGCTTGAGTTTGCGGAAGCAAAGACGATTGCAAGCATGTTGAACACGTTGATCGGCGCCAAATCCGGTAAGGATGATGTAGCGCCTGTTACGGCTCCGGAGACCGGCACCGGCGAAAGCGCCGCGCTTAGAGACTACGTTGCCAGAAAAGAGAAAGCGCTTGCGGAACGAGCCGAGAAGACGTCAATTGGCGAACTTTCCGCAAAGAATATAAAAATTCTGTCGGACGAACGCACCAATTCACTGATTATCATGGCCAGTCAGGCCGACCTTGTCGCGATAGCCGAAATTATCAACGATATGGACATGATGCTGTCACAAGTCCTGATCGAAGCGGTTATTATCGAAGTTCAGTTGGGAGACGAATTCATGACCGGCATTGATTGGGTACAGCGGTCAATGATAGCCTACGATCGTGACGGTAATAGCATTTCGCCGATTATGGCATTTGCCGGAGCGGGTGGCGGCGGATCTCTTACGGCGGTTGATGCAAGTACAACACCGACGTTTCCGAGCGGTGGCGGATTGGCTTACTATTTTACGCTGTTTGGCCTTACTGTTGACATGGTTGTACAGGCCGTTTCGAAAGACGATCGAACAAGGGTGATATCGTCGCCTGTGATTCTCACGACGGACAATACAGATGCCACCATAACTTCAACGGAACAGATATACGTTTTTCAAGGAAAGAAGCGCGATCAATATGGCGGAGATTACGATGACTATACGACAAAAGATGTCGGCCTGACATTAAACGTGAAACCCCACATCAACGCGAATAAAGTGGTCATGATGGATATTAAGCAAACCATGAGCGAGCCGGGCGCAGTCGGTGAGCCGCAGAGCGGCGCTCGTGTATCCAGCTCGCGCACACTCAACGCGTCGGTTGCCGTCAAGGACAGACAAACGGTTGTGCTCGGAGGACAAGTTCGGAGTCAAAAAGTAAGGAACAGAACAAAAATTCCATTGCTCGGCAGCATTCCGCTTTTGGGTCGGCTGTTCAGTCACGTTTCACAATCGGAGGTGAGACGAGAGATGGTTGTGTTCATAACACCGTATGTTGTGGATACGGAATCGGAAATGGCGGCGGAAACCATGCGTCGGAAAAGAGCGTTGGACATTGACGGAATGTGGGAACGCGGTTGGTCGAACAGTGAACTGGCGGAACCGACAAAAGACAATTTGGCGATACAGGAAGGTCAGGATCAGGACGAGAAAGAGAACAAAAAATCAATCGAACGCAAGAAACGTCGGAAACAGGCCGAAATTAAAGAGCGACAAACCGCCGCAGAAAAACAAGTTGCGGAACAAGTTGAAAAGAAACAACCGGAAAAACAGGCCGATTTGGTGAATCAGGAACCTGACAAACCGATTGAACCGGCTGAATCTGCCGCAGAACAGCCTGCCCAAACCACCAATCCGGTGCTGAATGCAGATCCAGCATTGCTGGAATTCATAAAACGCCAGGAAAAACGGTGGGGCAAGGCTGTTCGACAAGCCGACAAAGCTGTTGATGAGGCGGTAGAAGGTTTTTGAACTACGGCAAAATAGTCGTTGACAGGTCGTGTCGGTTTAAGTAAGTATCTCACTCTTCTTTTTGTTTCCAGAAAGAAAAAGCAATGAAGAGTTTTATTCCAAAAGACGCCGGAGAGAATCGCGCTTGGATTCTTGTTGATGCTAAAGACAAGGTTCTGGGACGGCTTGCGGTTGAAATTGCCAACGTATTGCGTGGAAAAGACAAGCCTACCTATTCACCGCATGTAGATACGGGCGATTTTGTGGTTGTCATCAATGCCGATAAAGTCAAGCTGACAGGCAAGAAAAATGAACGTAAGACATACCAACGTTATTCTGGTTACAGGAGCGGATTGAAGGAAATACCTGTTTCGGTGCTTAGAGAGAAACATCCGGACAGCATAGTAAAACTGGCGGTAAAAGGCATGTTGCCCAAAAACAATCTATGCCGGAAAATCATAAATCGCCTTAAGGTATATGCCGGCAACGAGCATCCGCATGCCGCGCAAAAATTGAAGAAAGTTGAGTTGGTATAAATTGCGGAGTAATTTTTTCCGCGCAGGAATGATATAGGGAGTTCAAGAAGTGGCTGACGAGAAAATAGAAACCTGTGCAACCGGGCGACGAAAAACGGCTGTGGCAAGAGTGCGTCTCGTGTTGGGAACGGGAAATTGGAAGGTCAACAAACGCGAGTTCAGGGATTATTTCCCAAGCGAAGCGCTTCGAAATTACATAGAACAACCGTTGAAGCTGACAAACGCCGCCGGTAAATATGATATCGCCGCCAAACTTTGTGGCGGCGGAATAGCCGGCCAGGCAGGCGCTCTCAGACACGGGCTTGCCCGCGCGTTGGCGATTAAAGATGAATCCCTGCGTGAAGTGTTGAAAAACAGCGGATGCCTAACCCGTGATTCCCGCATGAAAGAGCGCAAAAAACCAGGCAGGCCCGGCGCTCGAAAGAGATACCAATTCTCCAAGAGATAACGGATCGCAGTCTTGCGTGGACGTTTTTCTGTCTGGATTCTCTGTTGCCCTGTCAAAGATTCGCCGAATTGCCGAATTTAGAATAAATAGCGGCAGAAAATCCGACATTTCCCGTTGATAGCAAGCGCTTGACTGCGTAACGCTTTGGACTGATATTGCGCGATGGATTGTGCGTATCAATGTGACGAAATAGAGACAGACCGCTAGAGCGTGATCGAGCGAAAGATGAAAAGAATGAAAAAGATTGACGGCGGCATAACGGCTGCAAAAGGGTATCGTGCGGCAGGTATACATGCGGGTATCAAAGGCCCGAAAGCAGATATGGCTCTAATTGTATCCGACGCGCCGGCGGCAGCGGCGGGTGTTTTTACATCGAACAAAATCAAAGGCGCAGTGGTGAAGCTATGTATGGAACGAATTATCGGCGGCGTCGCCCAGGCAATAATCGTCAATAGCGGGAATGCAAATGCATGTACCGGCGAACAGGGTATGAAGGATGCCGTTCGAATGGGGCAACTCGTTGCGGATCTGTTGCACATTCAGGAAGACAAGGTATTTGTGAGCTCGACCGGCACAATTGGAGTGCCCATGCCGATGGGCAAGATAGAGCGGGGCATCAACTTAGCCGTGGAGGCCTTGTCCGAAACCGGCGGCGATGCGGCAGCCAAAGCGATAATGACCACTGACACGAAGGACAAACAGGTGGCGTTTGAGCGCGAAATCGGCGGCGTAACGGTGCGCATCGGTGGTATGGCGAAAGGCGCCGGCATGATTGAACCCAATATGGCAACCATGTTGTCGTTCATTACAACTGATGCAGCAGTCAAACAAACCGCCCTTCAATCGTGCTTGTCCGCTGCCGTCGAACAAAGCTTCAATAAAATATCAGTTGATGGCGACCAAAGTTGCAACGATACCGTTTTAATTCTCGCAAATGGCATGGCGGGTAATAAACCGCTGGACGAGTCGCATCCCGATTGGCCTTTGTTTGTTGACATGGTGAATGAAATCACATTGACGCTCGCAAGAAAAATTGTTGAAGACGGCGAAGGCGCGACAAAATTTGTTATGGTATCCGTAGTTGGCGCAGCCTCGCCTAAAGACGCGCGTAAAGCCGTTAGAAGCGTCGCCAATTCGCTTTTGGTTAAAACGTCATGGTTCGGCGAAGATCCGAATTGGGGGCGCGTTATTGACGCAGTTGGTTACTCGGGTGCGGAAGTTGTGGAAAATCAGGTGGATATCATGTATGACGATGTTAGCGCGGTCAAGAACGGACAGGTTGCGGCGGCGACCGCATTAAGCGAGCTGGAAAATGTTCTCAAAAAAAGGTCATTTTCGATTACGATCAATTTGAACATCGGCAAATATTCCGACTGGATTTATACATGTGATTGCAGCAAAGAATATGTTCAAATTAATTCCGAGTACATGACATAGAGGGTTAAACAGTCATGCAGCAGGCAATACAAAAAGCATCGGTTCTCATTGAAGCTTTACCCTACATACAGCGCTTTCGGGACGCAATTATAGTTGTCAAATTCGGCGGTAGCGCGATGGAGGTGCCGGCAAATGCTCAAAGCGTGATGGCTGATATAGCTTTCATGGAATGCGCCGGCATGTCGCCGGTTATTGTTCATGGCGGAGGGAAAGCTATTTCAAGGGGATTGACGAAGCAAGGCATTAAGTCTGAATTTATTCAGGGATTACGCGTGACCAGCGATGAAACCATTAAGGTCGTCGAACAAGTTTTGGTTGATGAAGTGGGTCCGGCGATTGTGTCGTTGTTGACCGCGCGTGGGGCCAAGGCGGCGAGCATAAACGGCAAAACCGTGTTCAAAGTCATAAAAAAATCGGAATTAGATGCCATCACAGGCAAGTCTGTTAATTGGGGCTTGGTGGGCGACCCCAGCGAGGTGGATACCGATGCGATCAGCGCCTTGATAGCCGACGAAATAATACCGGTAATTTCGCCTCTTGGAATTGGCCCGGACAACAAGACGCACAATATCAATGCTGACGAAGCGGCAACAGCCGTTGCGCGCGCTTTGAAAGCGCGAAAACTCGCGTTTCTATCGGATGTGCCGGGACTGCTTAGAAACACGAGCGATCCTAAATCCATTATTTCTACGCTGACAATTACGGATGTGGACAAATTAATCAAGGAAGGCGTAATTGCCGGCGGTATGTTGCCGAAGGTGCGCAGTGCGATTGCCGCGCTGGAAGCCGGAGTCAAAAAGATACATATTGTGGATGGTCGAATGCCGCATTCTTTGCTTCTGGAGATATTTACCGATCAGGGTGTGGGTACGGAAATTGTTGGTTCGTCACGGGGACTCTAAAATGAGCAGTAACAAGAAAATAGCAGATATGTTCAACACCTATGTAATGCCGACATATGCGCCCGGCATTGCGTTGGTTAAAGGAAACGGCGCAAAGGTGTGGGATGCCGATGGCAAAGAATATCTCGATTTCCTTGCCGGCATATCCGTATTGAATGTCGGCCATTCACATCCCAGAGTAGTGGCTGCCATACAGAAACAAGTCCAATCGTTAACACATGTGTCGAATTTATATTTTACGGAAAACGAGGCCATACTGGCGCAAAAATTGTCCGCCATCTCAATGGGCGGGAAATGTTTCTTCGCCAATTCCGGAGCTGAGGCAAATGAAGGCTTGATCAAGCTTGCCAGATTGTGGGGGCATGACGAAGGCAGGTACGAAATCATCTGCATGAAAAATTCGTTTCACGGCAGAACACTCGCTACCGCTGCGGCAACCGGCCAAACGAAAATACAGAAAGGCTTCGAACCTATGCCTGCCGGTTTCTGTCACGCTGAATACAACAATCTCGATTCGGTCAAAAGTTTGATCAACGAGAAAACCGTCGCCGTTCTGTTGGAAGCGGTACAAGGGGAGGGCGGGATCATTCCGGCGGAGAAAAGTTTCATGATCGGAATTCGGAAACTGTGCGACGAAAAGAATCTGCTCATGCTGTGCGATGAAGTACAGTGCGGAATGGCGCGTACGGGCAAATGGTTCGGCTACCAGAATTATGACATTGAACCGGATGCTTTTTCATTGGCTAAAGCGCTTGGCAGCGGTTATCCGATAGGCGCGGTTGTCGGAAACAAGAGACTGGCGAATGTCTTTCAACCCGGAAAACATGCCACCACCTTTGGAGGGACTCCTCTTGCGTGCGCTGCCGCAATCGCCACAATCGAAGTAATTGAGGAAGAAAACTTGCTGGAGAATGCGAAAACAAAGGGAGCAATGTTTCGGACTGGCCTTGAAGAAATTGCAAAACGGCAAGACGATATACAAGGTGTTCGGGGTATAGGTCTTATGCTCGGGTTGGTAATGAAAGGGCCGGCAAAAGATGCTGTCGGCAGAATTATTGAAGCGGGCTTGTTGTGCATAGCCACGGCGGAGAATGTCATCAGATTTTTGCCGCCCTTGAATATTACTCAAAATGATGTAGAACATGCGCTCGAAATTATCGGTAAATCGCTCAAATCGTGATGGGGACAATAATATGACACTAAACGATCTTAAACGCGAAAAACTTGGGATATGCGTTTCCGGCGGATTAGACAGCAAAACCATCACGAAGAAACTTGTGGATATTGGAATTGATGTGGTCTGTTTCGTCGCTGATCTTGCTCAGGCAGACGAAAAAGATATTGGCGATATTGTGAAAAAGATGGCGCCTTGCGGCGCCGAGACGATAATTGTTGATCTCAAAAAAGAAATGGCCGCCGCCTGTTTTGAGTTGATCAAAGCTCAGGGCATGTACGACGGAGGCTATTGGAATTCGACAGGGTTGGCGCGCGCGGTAACAGTGCGGGGCATTATACCGGAAATGAAGAAACAGGGATGCACTGTATTGGTTCATGGAGCGACCGGGCGCGGCAACGACCAGATGCGCTTCGAACGGTACGCCAACGTGCTTGCGCCTGAGTTGAAAGTTTACGCCCCATGGCGTGATCCTGTTCTCCTCGTCGAGTTTCCCGGCAGGAGACAGATGGCTGATTACTTGAATAAGGCCGGTATTGAGGCATTTCCTGGCGGAAAGAAACGTTATTCTACAGATGCCAACCTGGCCGGACTGTCTTATGAAGCCGAAGATCTGGAAAGCTTGGAGACGGCTTGCACGATCGTTCAGCCTCAAATGGGCGTTTGGCCTGAGGATGCGCCTGACAAAAAAGAAATGTTCGAAGTTAGATTTGAAAAAGGCGCTGCGGTGAAAATCAACGGTAGAAACGTTTCTCCGCTTGAGGCAATGCAGCAGGCCAATGTAATAGGCGGAAGAAACGGAATTGGATTAAAGAACGCGCTGGAGAACCGAATTGTCGGCACTAAAAGCAGAGGCGTTTACGAATCGCCGGGAATGGAATTGTTAGGACAGTGTCTTCTCTCCGTATATCAGGCCACCATGGACAAGAGGACGACAGATCTATTCCGGTATCTTTCTGCTCTGATTGCGCAACAGGTTTATGACGGCCGGTACTACGATCCGGCGACAACCGCAGCTCAGGCAGCAATTGACGTGATGACAGCATCGGCTTCGGGTAACGTGAAAGTTGCGTTGTACAAAGGCAATATTCTGTTCCAGGGTTTATCCGATTGCCCGGGATCCATATATAATGAGACTGATTCCTCAATGGAGGCCAGTAAAGGATTAAATCCAACCAGTTCGCAAGGATTTGCGGAAATTCAGAGTGTTGAGGCCAAAGCCTTGGCGCGTGCCGGGCAGATTCGATCGTCCGGCGTCAAAAAATGATTACACCCACAGTTTTGACCATAGCAGGATCGGACAGTGGAGGCGGCGCCGGGATTCAGGCCGATCTGAAAACTTTTAACGCATTGAACGTGCATGGCACAACTGCAGTTACATGTATTACAGCTCAAAATCCTGACGGAGTCACAGGCATTCAAGCAGTGGATCCGGATATGATCGAACAGCAGATAGCCGCGGTCTGCGATGGATTTTCGGTGGCAACCGCCAAAACAGGCATGCTCTTTTCCGCCCCGATTATCAGCGCCGTTGCCAAATCGCTCAGAACTTTTTCCATTCCAATTCTCGTGGTGGATCCGGTCATGGTTGCAACGTCTGGTTCAAGATTATTGCAAACAGA
>JAFGTH010000045.1 GCA_016934225.1 Lentisphaerota bacterium
CGCGGCCGAAAGCTTCATCCAAAGCCAGAAGGCCGAAGGATGGGTATGCCTTCCGGAAAGCTACGACGACGGTGGCTTCTCCGGCGGAAATATGGAACGCCCAGCCTTGCGGAAGCTGATGGACGATGTGAATAGCGGCCGCATCGACACGGTAGTTGTCTACAAGATTGATCGGCTGAGCCGTTCCCTTCTCGATTTCTCGGAAATTATCGGCGCGTTCGACAAGCACGGCGTAACGTTTGTCTCAGTCACTCAACAGTTCAACACCACAACCTCAATGGGCCGCTTAACCCTCAACATTCTCCTCTCCTTCGCCCAATTTGAACGGGAAATCATAGGCGAGCGCATCCGCGATAAGGTCGCCATGGCCAAGCGCCGAGGCAAGCAGACGGGCGGGATGTTGGTGCTCGGTTATGACCTTGTAGACGGAAAACTCGTGGTCAACGAATCGGAGGCCAAGATCGTCCGCCGTATCTTCGCCCGATTCCTTGAAATCGGCTCAGCCACTCGCCTGACAAAGGAACTGCGCGAACAAGGCATGCGCACGAAAGCGTGGACAACGAAACGGGGGAAGGTGCGCGAAGGGCGGCTTGTGGACAAGTCTTTAATCTACCGGATGCTTAATAACCGGAAGTACCTCGGTGAGGTGGTCCATAAAGGTGAGGTATTTCAGGGCGAACACAAAGCCATAATTGATGCGAAAACATGGGGTCAGGTCCAGACCATTCTCAAGCAAAATTATCGCCAGCGCGCTAACCAAACGCGCCGCCGGACGCCCGCAATGCTCAAGGGCATTATCAAATGCGGCAATTGCGGCGGAGCCATGGGGCCGACCTATTCCAAAAAAGGCGACAAGCAGTATCGCTACTATCAATGCGTGAAATCCACCAAGCTGCTTGCCGATCACTGCCCGGTGCGTTCCGTTGCCGCCGGGATTGCCGAGGACGCCGTAGTCAAGCAACTCCGCGCCGTCCTATCACGGCCGGAGATCATCGCCCCGGCTGCACGAGCTGCACAGGAGGAGTGTCCGGACATCACTGAACCAGAGGTCGCCGAAGCTCTGCGCAGTGTCGATGCCGTATGGGAGGCGCTCTTTCCCATGGAACAGGCGCGGATTGTCCAGCTTCTCGTTGAACAGATCGTCGTAACCTCAGACGGACTGGATATTCGCATTAGGACAAACGGGTTGCGAGGTTTGATGCATGAATTGCAAGGGGCAACGGAGGAAGCGAACGAACGAACAGTGGAACGTAAATCACAAAGGAACGCGTCATAACGGCCGGTGGCCGCAGACATTCGCGCTGGCGAGCCGCCAGTAGTATTCATGCCGGAGAGCCGCCGGAGGCAATAACGTTGATGCATAGCTGGCCTCTCCAATTTGCCGCCCGCTGGTCGGGGGAGTAATATGAAAGGAAAATTATGGCAACAGAGCTAAAGCAAGAATCTTCCACCATCTTCACCAATATGGGCGAGACCATCCGCGTATTCGTGCCCATCAAATGGAAACGCACCGGCGGGCGTAAGCAGATCATATTGCCAGACGGATTGCCGTCCGAAGAAAATAAACCCACGCCGCTCCAAATTGCCCTGTCCCGTGCTTACGTGTGGCAGAAATGGATCGACGAGGGGGAATACGCCAACGCCAAGGAACTGTCGCAGGATCTCGGCCTGGATCCCGCCCTGGTGCGTAGGATATTGCGGTTGGGACTACTTTGCCCTCGAATCGTAGAAAGTTCGGTTGCCAGTAAGGACTCTGAGGTGTTACTACAGACTCTTCTGGACATGGAGATGCCGGTGCTTTGGGAGGAGCAGGAGGTTAAATTGGCTATCAATTAGCACATAAGCCTTTCTTTTTTGTTTGCCGATATGTAGAATACCAAGCACGGAGGACTTACGATTGGCAGCTAAAATTTTGCAGCAATTCGGTGGCGACTGGACTGAACAGAAATTGGCCGCGCTGAAAAAATATCTTACCGCATACATTACAATTCTGTCGAAATATCCGTTTCGGACAGCATATATTGATGCATTTGCAGGAACCGGATATCGTGAGAGTCAAGACTCCCACGAATTTGGTCCCTTATTTCCCGAACTTGCCGAAACTGAATCACAGAAGTATCTCGCTGGCAGCGCTCGCATTGCCTTGCAGATTCAACCTCCGTTCACAAAATATATTTTCATTGAACAGAATCTCCAACGTAGTCAAGAACTCTTTGCACTACCTGCTGAGTTTCCTGAACTTGCTGAACGTATTGAGATTATCAATTCCGATTGTAATGCGTGGCTCCAAGATCGGTGTTTAAACTTTGATTGGTCAAAAAATCGTGCCGTCTTGTTCTTGGATCCATTTGGCATGCAGGTCGAATGGACAACCATGGAAGCCATCGCTAAAACGCAAGCTATTGATGTACTGATTCTTTTCCCACTAGGCGTCGCAGTGAATCGACTGCTGCGTAAGGATGGCGAAATTGAAGACGGTTGGCGCAATCGCCTCAATATACTGTTTGGCACCTCCGATTGGTATTCTGCATTTTACAAAGAGATAGAAGAATCGAACCTCTTTGATTCAAGTCATAAGGTTAGAAAGAAAACAGCTACGCTAAAATCAATCTCCGACTATTATGTTGAGCGATTGAGTACTATATTTGCCGCTGTTGCTGACCGTCCCCGCGCTCTTTGCAATAGTAGAAATAATCCGTTATTTCACCTTTGTTTCGCCGCTGGTAATCCTAAAGGAGCTGATACCGCTGTGAAAATCGCACAACATATATTGGAATCATAGAAAATGGCAAACAAATCTCCTATTGAATGGACAGAATCAACCTGGAATCCCGTTACCGGCTGCACGAAAATCAGCACCGGCTGTGCGCATTGCTACGCCGAGCGGATGGCGTACCGCCTGCAGGCTATGGGGCAGCCGAACTATCGCAATGGATTCGATGTGACGATCCATGAGCACGCATTAGATATTCCGCTACGCTGGAAGTCTTCACAGATGATTTTTGTTAATTCCATGAGCGATTTATTCCATAAAGATGTACCTTCCAAATTTATTCACAAGGTATTTTCAACAATGAATCGGGCTGATTGGCATACGTATCAGGTGTTAACTAAAAGAGCAGGTCGGTTCGCCCAACTTCAAGGGAGCTTGGCATGGGCTTCTCATATATGGATGGGTGTAACTGTGGAGAACGCTAATCATATTGACCGCATTGATTACTTGCGATATTCAAATGCTCAAGTTAAATTCTTGTCACTTGAACCACTGCTTGGGCCAATACCAAAACTAAATCTTTCCGGTATAGACTGGGTAATTGTTGGTGGCGAAAGCGGACCTGGTGCACGTCCTATGCAAGAATCTTGGGTACTTGACATTAAAGATCAATGCCTAAGTAGTGGGGTTTCATTCTTCTTTAAACAATGGGGCGGTGTCCAGAAGAAAAAAGCCGGACGGCTGCTGGAAGGGCGAACCTGGGACCAAATGCCGGTGTCTCTTGTTTCGTGACATTCAGCGCGGAAGGATATTTTGGATTACTTCAACACGAAGCATGTTCTTTAATGGAACCAAGCTTTTGGGAAGTTCCCCCTCGAGAACCAAGAGAGTTTGTACATCTGGAACAAGGCTTTGACTCGACATTACAGCTTCCAATACTGCCTGGTATTTTACGCACTGAAAAATACCTCGAACAATGTCTGTATCAGGCGATCTTGCGGATTTAACCTCCACTCCGATCAGACGTTTGCCCTGATGAAATAAGACATCCAGTGAATCGCCAGAAGGCAGTGGATGCTCCTCGCGGCCTTCTAGCTTTGAGGGAAGTCCGATGACTTCGGGGTGTGTTGAGACGTATCGTTTAAGTCGTTTATGTCGCTCGCTTTCACCGCCCCCACGATAATTTTCAGCAAGATTAATTATTTGTTTATAATTTTGGCAGACCGGTTCAAGACCACAGTGTTCAAGAATTTTCAACCAATCCTGAAAAGCATAGATTTCTTGGAGATGGATATCGACAATTTCACGCTTGCGTTTCAATGGCAGCTCCTTGAAGTCGGCGACATCCTTAATGAACCAGCTTATTCCCTCTCCCGGCAACCCACTGGATTTATTAATGACCAGGCAGTTTATCGGCGGAATCTCCCGATCCCACTCTGCCGAAAGGTCAACCAAGGTCTGCCCAATACTGCCAAGCACGTAATTTAAATTGCGTGGATTTGACATCCCGATTTCAGCAGCTAATTCAGAATACAGAATGGGTGCAGCGGCGTGCGCTTGCCGCACGAGAATAGGGAAAGCCATACGCGCGCGTTGTTGAAAAAGCTTATCGCCGAACATTGGTTCCGCGAGTTGTGCTGTTTCCCTTTGTTTGGCCCCTTCGGTGGACATGATTTTATCCTGTCAAGACTCAACCTTTCGCCGAATCGACTCGAAATCCCGATTCGATGGCATTATAAAAAGGCAGTGCCCCTCGCTCCGCTTTTCCCATAACTCACCGAGCATTTGTTTTTCTTCGGCATCGCTACCGGAAGCAAGATGACCACCCTTGTATTCGACTACAAGGATACGGTCATCTTTCAGCTTACAGACAAAATCTGGATAAAATCGGTCCGTGGATGTTTGCAGCCAGAATGA
Organism: Lentisphaerota bacterium; assembly: GCA_016934225.1. Taxonomy (GTDB): domain Bacteria; phylum Verrucomicrobiota; class Kiritimatiellia; order UBA8416; family JAFGTH01; genus JAFGTH01. The sequence continues at coordinate 4,631 of JAFGTH010000045.1, forward strand.
GTGGTTCGGGCGACGCTCCACGTTGCGTACCCAGTATTCGACCTCGTCCAATTGGTCAATGAACTGAGCGCATTCGAATTCCTCTCCGGTTGCGTTCAGATCCCCGATTTCGGGATAGTAATGCTTATGAAATATGTAATGACCCCGATACGGCCGTCCATAGGGATACTGCCGAGGGTCGTAAGCAAAGCAACATTCGGGTGTGACTTCCAGCGGTGTTTCGCAATCAAGGGCAAGCAACGCCTGTAAGCTGGAATGCCGCGCGTTATCCCGATGCTCGTTCAATTTTGCCGCCATGGCAATTTTCAGCCGGTACTTGTCATGGCAAAGTTGTTCGATGGGGATACTGCGATCCCGCATCAATCCTTGAATTATACGGGAAAAGAATAGATCCACTTCCTGCGGGGGAAGATCATGGTGAGGAATATTTCTACGCAACCAATGCACGAGATCGGACGCCCCCCAGGTCGTATCGGATGCGAATAAGGTCATCTGTTCCTGTAGGTTGTTGACAAAACTCGTTGTGATATGACCATCTTTTTCGTCGATCAAGCCGTGCTGAGATTGCCGCCGTTCAGAGGAATATTCCTCTTCGGACAGGCTGGCAACGCAATCTGTCAGTTTCCATGGATGGTCAAGGAAATGTGTTTCCTCGAAAGGTTCAAAAAGGGTTCCTTGCCTAATCGCTAAGAACGGTACTATGAATGGTTTATTTGCTTCCGATGGTGCTCCATGGCTGTCTGGGGCCAGCCCATTAGAAATACGATAGGCAATTTCGATGGCGTCTCGACTCTCGTCATCCGAACATGCTTCCTGCAGTTCTCGACGCTCTTCCCTGGTCATGGCTCCGCGAAAGGTGAACTTCTTTTCTGAGCGGTCGTAATCGATCTTGCTTGTCGTTGAGGGGGAAAGCTGTCTCTCCTTCGGTGGCTTTGGCATATCGATAGTTACCGCGCCAAGCAATGACTCAGCGCCGAATGGCAAGGTCCCCTGCTGAGTATCAGGGGATGATATAATCAGATCTTTCGCCTCCTGGCGCTCGAATCCGCTTTCGACCAATGCATCCTTCAAAGCCGAGGCTGTCGCGATAAAACTCGGCGATGCGGCAAAGGCATATGCCATATTTAATTCCTGGTGTTCCTTCCACGCAACGCGGGGCAGGCGCATTACCCGTCCAAGAATCTGTTCAACTGCCGTATTGGATCGCATTTCCGCTACGCTGCACAACACATATGCAAAAGGACAATCCCAGCCCTCGCGTAAAGCCTGAATCGTAATTACGAATCGAATCGGGCATAACGGATCAGAAATATCCACATCATCTAACTCGTTTTGCGTTCCGGTACGTATGGCGATCCAGTCCTCGGCAATGCCGTGATCCTCAATGAGGCAGTTCTTTACCTCTTCGACGCCAATTGTCGCTCTACCAGACCGGTTGGGTTGAGCCTGGATCAGCATTACCGGGCGAATGTATTCGCCAGTCTGCTGCTGTTCTAGTTTGGCTTTATCCTCGAGGTTTTTCCTGCAAGCGATGGCGTCGGCCAGCAGTTCGCGCCAGTCGCTACGCGTTTCCAACCGGATCGGCATTTTAATAACTGCCTCGGCCTTTAATTCGGCGGCAGAGACAGTATGCACTACATTCGATGGATTTTCATCCCGGTCGGGCGTGGCCGTAAATTCGACAATGCATGAGGGATTAAATCGCGACAGTGTCTCGAAGGAAAGCGGAGTGCGACTGTTATGGGCTTCATCCACGATCACAATTGGGCGGCGTAGGCGCAACACATTAGCCAAAGATGGATACGGTTTGCCGTTTTCATAGGTCTCGATCTCGGCCAGGGAGTTTGGCGGCAAACCGTCGAAATGATTCATCAGGCTGCCCGATTCTCGATAAACGCGAAGACCTTCTGTGTCATCGCGTCTAAATGCTTGCATGGTGGAGATTATCACTACCGTGCCCCCATCAAGATCTGCACGACGAAGCGACAACGCCTCGTTCACGTCCATGACCTCTATGGTGCCCGCTACAGACTCAAGAGCCTGCCGGTATGGATCGCGAGAATCCTTCAGTCGAGTAATGGTCTGCTCGCGTATCGGATTGGACGGCACTAACCAGAGAACGATCGCTGTATCGGTCTGAAGCAGATCTCGCATGGCTACTCCAACCGAGTGGCACCCCATCACCGTCTTGCCGCCTCCGGTTGGCACGCGCAGACACACATACGGCAGACCGGGAAGCTCTTTCACCGGTATATAGGGAATGCCGGTACCGAAGACTTTTTTGGTTGTGGAATAGAACGCTGTGTCCGCGTCGCCGGTTTCCGCACATTCCCGGAAATAAGTCGAGAGGGCATTGAGCGCACGTTGCTGGTAATCTTTGAGTCGGAAAGTCATTTAACCTTAACCTCATATGGAATCTGACGAAAGACAATATTTTCGCGCTGGAGACGCGCCTCGCTCAGGCGGCAGCTCGTACCATAGATAACCTTCGATCCATTGTGCAGAGGAAGGTCGGCGAGAACCGAGCGGGTAAGGACGTTGCCGCCATCCGGCGTTTTATCGCCGAGAATACCGTTGTAAAGGAGGTAGATTGCAGTACCATTGTGGATGCCGAGGAGTGGTGTCTTGCCCCCATTCTGCTTTGGTAATGGTTCTCCGGTCTCACAGAAGTAAACATGCCTGGCTAAGTCACCGAAACGCACCTCGCCGGATATATTCCCCTCTGCATCGAAAAGTGGTGTGCCAATACGGCAGAAGCGGAAGCCGCCGCCTAAACTGGATATTGCCCCAGCATTCCCAGATCTAGTTATAGGTGTATAACCATCAACTGCCTTTTGCAGGCGCTCATATGTAAGTGATGCAGCAATACCCTCGTCTAGCTCAACAAGAATAAAATTGAGAGCACATTCCAGTCGGTGGTTCAGCTTGAGAACTGCATGCCCTGTTGTTCCGCTGCCTGCGAAAGAGTCAAGAA
>JAFGTH010000004.1 GCA_016934225.1 Lentisphaerota bacterium
CCAAGGAGGTCTTTCCGCTTCCGGTATGACCGAGAAGTGTGAAGTTTCTGGTGTCGGATATTGGTATATTCTGCATTTTATATCTTCCTCAACGAATTCATATTGAGCTTGCGAAAAAAACGAAAGTATGAATTATTACACAGACTATCTTAACACGCAACCGCTACTTTTCCCAAAGTAACGGACACTTATGCGCGTTGCATAAATCAAGAGGGCATATTCTATGAATAGGCGAAGGAGATTTGCACAAGTTGGCTTGGGTGGGCGACACGTCATGTATCGTGACGCCGTTGTAAATGATTTCGCCGGAACATGCGAGATGGTCGCATTATGCGACTCAAATTCGGGGCGATTGGCGCTTTCGATCGAACAAATTAAACAGAAGTTCAATCAAAATGTTTCCGGTTATTTGGCCGACGATTTCGACCGGATGGTGAAAGAAACAAAACCGGATACAATAATCGTAACTACCAAGGACAGCCTTCATGACCAGTATATTTGTCGTGCCATGGAATTGGGCTGCGATGTCGTCAGCGAGAAGCCGATGACAATAGATGCCGTGCGATGCCAGAAGATATTGGACACTCAGCGCGCAACAGGCAAGAGTGTGCGCGTGACGTTCAATTATCGCTATTCTCCGCCACGCGCTCAGGTTAAGGATCTGCTGATGTCAGGTGTAATAGGCGATATTCTTTCCGTGGATTTTCATTGGATGTTGGATATTCATCATGGCGCCGATTATTTTCGACGATGGCATCGTAATAAAGAAAATTCAGGCGGATTGCTTGTGCACAAGGCCACGCATCATTTTGATCTGGTGAATTGGTGGTTGGGCACGGTGCCGGAAACAGTGTACGCATCAGGGCACCGGCATTTCTATACGCCGGAAACCGCAAAGAGATATGGTTTAAAGCATCCCGGTCCGCGTTGTCACGGATGCGCCGAGGCGGAAAAGTGCCGGTTTTGTTTGAATATGGAAAATACCGGTTCGATGAAAGAGCTTTATCTCGATTGTGAAAAACACGATGGGTACTTCCGTGACATGTGTGTTTTCAGCCCCAAGATTGATATAGAGGACAATATGAACGTTGTGGTTTCTTATCGAAACGGCGTAAAAATGAGCTATTCGTTAAATGCGTTCATGCCGTGGGAAGGTTACCATATCAGTTTTAACGGAACACGAGGCCGATTGGAACACAAGTGTGAAGAATCGGTATATGTCAGTGGCGACGATTCTGTTCAAGGAGCGCTCAAAAAAGAGGGCACTTGGACGAAAATTTACCCGCATTGGAAACCGTCATACGGAGTTGATGTTTGGGCCGGCGAGGGAGGACATGGCGGAGGCGACGAGCTTCTTTTGAAAAATGTGCTTGTGTCCGACAATGTACCGGACAAATACATGCGCGCGGCCGATCATCGGGCGGGCGCTTGGTCCATTCTCACCGGTGTGGCGGCAAATCATTCCATCAAGACCGGTTTGCCGGTGCGGGTTGTTGACTTGGTGTCCGGACTCGACGAACCGAATTATGCGCCAATGCCGACATCTGACGAACCACTAACGATGGTTTTGGGGAATACATAACATGCAGATTGAAAAATATTCCATGGGTATAGGTGACAGGTTTGGCAGACAAGGAAGCGCGCAGTTAAAGGCGTTCATGCAGGCAAGAACCGACGGTATTGAGATTGTACCGGTTTGGAATAAGTCGCATCGTGAGCACACTATAGTGCATACAGAGCCGGATGCGGTTCGGAAAGAAGCTGACGCGGCTGTCGCCGCGATGGACTGGAAGCATTCCTATTATGTTGATGCCGATCATATAGGGCTGAAAACCGTGGATTCATTCATTGAATCCAGCGATTTTTTTACGCTCGACGTGGCGGATTTTATTGGCAAAAACGGAGATGAAACAGATATTCGCAGATTTGTGGATAAGTATGAAAAGTATGCGGGTAATCTCAACATCCCAGGTCTTGACGACGGCATATCGGTTACATGTGAAGACATAAAACGGATTGCGAATAAATATCTGCCTGCAGTTCATGAAGCAGCGCGCATTTACGCTCGTATTGCAAAGGTTAAAGGCTCCGATAATTTTATTACTGAAGTATCCATGGACGAAACCGACGAGCCTCAGACACCAATGGATATGTTTTTCATTTTGGCAGCTATGGCTGATGCAGGAATACCGGCTCAGACAGTTGCGCCAAAATTCAGCGGTCGCTTTAACAAGGGTATTGACTATGTCGGTGATGTTGATGCGTTTGCGAAAGAATTTGAAGCTGATGTGGCTGTTGTTTGCCACTGCCGGAAAGAATTCGGACTGCCGGCTAACATGAAATTGAGCGTTCATTCCGGAAGCGACAAATTTTCGATTTATGGCGTCATCGGCGAGATAATTCGGCGATATGACGCAGGGTTGCATCTAAAGACGGCAGGAACCACATGGTTGGAAGAATTAATTGGTTTGGCGGAAGCTGGAGGCGTGGGTCTTGCTGTTGCAAAGGATATTTATGCCGGCGCGCACAGCCGGTTTCAGGAGTTGTGCGATCCGTATGCGACAGTGATAGATATAAATGAAGCCGAATTACCAACCCCGTCGGAAGTATTCGGATGGGATGCGAACAAGTTTGTTGCTGCACTACGGCATGACCAGTTGTGCCGTGACTACAATCGCAATTTCAGACAATTGCTCCACGTTGCATATAAAGTTGCCGCCGAAATGGGAGCACGGTATTTTGAAGCCTTGGATCTGTGCGAAGATGCCGTTGCGCGCAACGTTGCGGAGAATATCTATACCAGACACTTGTGTAGAGTGTTCAGCTGATTCTGCAGGGTCATATGATTCAATTATTTTTCTCAATGTATAGCAAATACTTCTGGTCTGTGTTAAGCCGGATTGCCTGAGATTTTTGATTCGGACTGTATGCAGGTTTCAGTATCCGATATCAACATGGCTTGAATTGATCAAAGGACAAAAGATAAGCAGACGTCATTATAACTGATGCGGGAAGCGACGCAGCAAATGCATGACTCGTAACACCAGGCGTGTTGGCGATTGGATGAAGAGAATATGCATGAACTTCTCAGTAGATATGGCTTTAGGTTCGTCCAGCCGGCGACGGAAATATTGAGCGATCAGCATACATGCCAGTGATGCTGCGTAGGTGATACTATAGCGATCCCATGTCCAGACCGACCCGACCGATACACCATCGGCAGCAGTGCCGCCGATACTGTCAAGAATCAATCCCCAGACAATTGGCATTACACCAAGCGTTAAACTGTTTGCAACGCTTGAGATAGCAAAAAAATGGCTGCGGCCCATAACGGGCACAATTCCCATAATCAGACGTGTACTGGCCACGCCGGTAACCGCAAATCCGGCGGCGCCAAACAATATGATTCCAAACAAAATAGGGGTTCGGTGCGGAATCGCCCCGGATGCCATTGCCATCAGCAGACCTTGCCAGATAATTATCAGTCCGCTGGCGCAACCCAACAGCGGCCGGCTCCCAAACCGATCAGCTGTTGTGCCGGTCATCCGAGACACTATTGCCGCTATAAGATTTGAGAAAGCGCTGATTCCAAGAATCAAACTGCCTGATGCATGGTAACTGTCTCGCATAAAGGGCACCCAGACAACCTGCATTGCCGCGATAGACGCACTAAAGGCGACCGTGAAAGCGATGTACTTCGCAAACGGCGGATACCGTAACATTTTCATCCAGGGCGGGTGCGATTGCGTTGTGTTGGAACGGTTCTCAGTGTCTTGAATATCGGGTATGCGTCGGAGGAAAACGACAGCAGCCAATGCGGTCAGGTAACTGTACAGGAATATAGAGCCGAAAGCGTACTTGGACGAGAATACGCCGATCCAGAAACTGGAAAATAGCATTGTTACTGTAAAGGCAATATACATACACATGGTGTCGCGCGACAGAAATTTGCCGCGCAACTCTTCCGGAATGATGCCTGTGATCAATGGCCAATATCCGCACATCGAGATATTGCGCACTACCGCAAAACAGGTAAGCATCAACAATACCAGTGCAATTCGATATTGTGGCATAAGTTTATCTGGCATTAATGCAATAATTGCAATGCCTAGAATAAAGATGCTGCGGAACGCCCAACCGCGGACTAAAAGGATTTTGTAACCTATTTTTTCGGCAAAGGAAGCTGATGGAATCTGAAGCACACTGGTGAGCGGAAGCAATGCTACCATAATACCGAGTACGATTCCTGATGCGCCCAAACTTTTCAGGTACAAAAGCATGGGCATACCAAGAATTATCCCATAGGATGTGGAATTGAAACCTTGAAACCAATATGCGTTAGCAACGCCTCGCGGCATTGTTTTCGTTGAATCGTGTTTCTCCATATACCCTCAACAAGCCTGAAATTGCGCGACCATGAATGGATAACGATCAAATCATCAAAATACTATCATTGATGCATATTGACTTTACAAATTAAATTTGAATATTTATGCGAAGATGATGATAAAGATAGTGATAAGTTATATTGTCGTATTGTATTGTTAGCTTCGCTTGATTGTGCGCCCCTATGGAGAGTGAAAATGGATAAGAATTTGATGTTTGCATTTGGCCTGACTATCTTCGCTGGTTTGTCAACAGGCATAGGCAGCCTTCTGGCGCTGGTAGCCAAACGTACGAACAAGAAATTTTTGTCCGCGTCTCTCGGTTTTTCGGCGGGTGTGATGATTTATGTTTCATTTATGGAAATCATGCAAAAAGCGCTAAATGTATTGATAGAGTCAAAAGGCGAGATTGCAGGCACATGGTACATGACTATTGCATTTTTCGGAGGCATTGCCGTCATCGCATTGATTGACAGGCTTATTCCAAGCGCTGGCAATCCGCATGAACCCCATCGAATAGAGGAGATGCACGGTGAGCAATCGAGTTCGAATCTTATGCGTATGGGTATGTTTACTGCGCTTGCTATCGCAATCCACAATTTTCCGGAAGGTTTGGCTACCTTCAGCGCGGCGCTGACCAACCCGACAATCGGCATTTCGATAGCGATTGCAATAGCGATTCATAACATACCGGAAGGCATATCCGTATCCGTCCCGATTTATGCCGCGACCGGCAGCCGGAAACGTGCATTCTGGTTATCGTTCCTGTCGGGAGTATCAGAGCCTGTCGGCGCGTTAATCGGATACACGATTTTGCGACCATTTTTTTCCCCAACAATTTTCGGTATTTTATTTGCTTCGGTTGCCGGAATCATGGTGTTTGTATCGTTGGATGAATTACTTCCAACTGCGCGCAAATACGATACCGGCCATTTTTCAATTTATGGCGTGATAGTGGGCATGGTGGTAATGGCATTGAGTCTGGTGTTACTCATGTGAACGACGCGAAGAATGATCCGTATGGTTGACAAACACGTAAATGGGGACACATTTCTTTCGCGTCTTGACACAAGCAGTTTGTTTATTGCTAGAAAACTGCGCCAATGTTAGGCTTTTACTATGAGCATGGATTGGAAAAGCAATCTCAGTAATTTCTTTGGGAAGAGCGAACGCCCGGTGAACAAAGACATGTCGGAGATGGCCGCGTTCATAGCCAATGTTGCGCTTCCCGCATTTGAGGAAATATCAGCAGAAATAATGAGTCACGGACGTGTTGCATCCATCCGGAACTCGGACACATCCGCGGGCATAACAATCCAGAAAGGCAACAA
>JAFGTH010000002.1 GCA_016934225.1 Lentisphaerota bacterium
AAGAAGAAAAAGGGCGGACACGGAAACGATGCGTCGCGAATCGGAAAGACGATCGTTCCTATGCGATTTGAAATAATCTGCTACGAATGCGAATATGTCTTTGTATTGACCGGACATATTCATGAGACGATGTGCCCACGATGCCACCATATGCTGACTGTGAGCAACAAGACGATACACGGAGAGTGGTCAGGAACAGACAAAACAATAGGCAGTATAGAAATTGCAGAAGATGCAGTGCTCAAAAATACAACGTTGATCGGCGGCGATATTATTATTGCGGGTGACGCCCGTGATGCTGACATTCGCGCAACTCGCAAACTTGAACTCAGGTCCAAGGCACAATTCGATATGACTAGAATTATCGCCAAAGATCTCTTGATAGGCAACGGTAGTCGGTTTAGTCTGGCCCGTCCGCTCAATTGCCGAAATCTGGATGTACAAGGCGAATTAAAAGCCACAATATCGGCGAGCGGCGCCGTTTTTATCCGCAATAGCGGTTTTTTCAGGGGCGAATTACATTGCAGATCTCTTGTTATAGAAGAAGGCGGCCGTATGAAAGCCAAGACTGTTCTTGGCTCATTCACTGGCACAAATGAAGAACAAACATTGATGATCTGATCGGTTTTTGGGTTTTTTACAAGTACTGATTTGGGAGGAAATTTCATGGCGGCAACAAAACGCAGTCTGGGCCGTGGGCTCGGCGCATTAATTCAGGACACGTCAACCTCAAGCGCGCATACACAAGCATTTGACGATAACGGTATTACACGAATTGCCGTGGAGAAAATCCGGCGTAATGAATGGCAACCCCGCCGCGCATTTGAGGAATCTCCCCTCGCCGAACTTACGGAATCAATCAAACAGCGCGGCGTGTTACAACCTCTTCTCGTTCGAAAAAAAGGCGAAGACTACGAATTGATAGCTGGAGAACGACGGCTTCGCGCCGCAATGGCTGCCGGCATTCCGGACGTTCCAGTTATTGTCATGGATGCAGCGGACAGTGAATCCCTTCTACTGGCCATGATTGAAAACGTTCAACGCGAAAATCTAAACGCCATTGAAGAAGCGGAAGGTTACTCCGTTCTAGCGGAACAATTCAACCTTACGCAGGAAGAAGTAGCGAGTCGGGTGGGAAAGTCCAGAGTCTCCGTTACTAACGCGTTACGGCTTCTTGCATTGCCAACGGAAATCAAAGCAATGATTGTTGCGAACCAATTAAGCGCCGGACATGCAAAGGTACTGCTCAGCCTGAGCAATGCTAAAGAGCAACTGGATTTGGCATATAAATGTTTAAAAGACGGTCTCTCTGTGCGCGCTCTTGAGAAGCTGGTTGCAATCGAACGACAAGCGCCACGCAAGCCTCGGGCGTCCCGTGCCGATATGCCCGCCAGCCATATTTCACATTTGTCCGACAAGCTACATGAATTCTTCGGTACCAGCATAAGGATCACACCCTGTAAAACTCTTGCAAACGGCAAAAAAACGCGAGGCATGATCGAGATTGATTTCTATTCTAATGACGATTTGGACCGAATTCTTCAATTACTCAATATAAGCGAGGATTAGTCGTCATTAATGATCGTGCTTTGATAGAAACAACACAAACACTATCCACACACTCACATACAGTCTCATCCAATATTATGATTGAGAATCTATCGCACTGAGATAACAGTGCCGCAAACCGGACGCGGTGTCACGGTAACGTTGTTAATGCCGTATTCATCTCTACGTCCGGTGCCTGCATTGTCGTCACCATACCAGCGCAGCCACATACACGAGCCGGCAGACACCGCTTGCGAACAAACAACGTGCAATAAATAACAACAATTACTCCATGCAGGCGCAATATCCGCTTCGAGAGGCGTGGTACAATGTGACGACCCTATCGTAGTAAACGTTTTGCCGTCAGAACTATACTCGAGCTGCAAATAGGAAGACCGGTCTTCGTTGTTGTAAAATACCACATCATAGGATACGTCCAGTCTCGCGATTGTCTGACCCGTGCAATTCGATATAGCCAGCAGAAAGAATCCGGGCGTAAATTCATCTTCGGTTGGCTGATATCCTAATGCGTGATCGCCATCGGATAGATTCCAAGCCAAACACGCTCCTTCAACCGTACCGCCGGAGTGAACGCCGCGGAAATCGGCGGTATTAGTGTCACATAGAAGAATGGATCCATCTTTCGACACCGCAAAACCGGTCGGCATGCTTTCATAAGTTCCCAGAAAACTGTTAAAATCCTCCAGCTTGACTTTACACATACCAGTCAATGTCAGTTCGGACCCAACAACCTTGTTCAGCACAAGACATCCAATAATCAATACGGTTATCCTTCGCATCCGATTCCTCCTTATCGCTATTTTATGAAGACTATAGCGGTCTGAATGGAAATTGAATATCGGGGCGAATACTGATTTTGGATGTAAGAATATACCTGACAAATGCCCAGGCATGCCGTTCGATTAATAATCAGAATCGTACAGAATGACGGAGTCGGTCAATCATCACCGCGCAAATGATTATTGCGCCGATAATAATATCTTGAACATAGTTCGGCACATCCAACATGTTGCAACCATTACGAAGCACAGCCATGATCAGAGCGCCGACTATTGATCCGTGGGCGCTGCCCTCTCCTCCGTTGAGCGAACCGCCTCCTATAACTACCGCCGCAATGATATCAAGCTCCATTCCTGTAGCTGCCGTTGGGTCGCCAACCGTCAGGTTCGCATACTGCATTACCCCGGCCAGTCCAGTGAATGCGCCGCACAATACATATGTCCAAACTCGATACGCCGCAACGTTGACGCCGCACAATCGAGCAGTGCTTGCGTTTGATCCAAGCGCAAAAGTATACCGACCAAAAATGGTTCGTTTTAGAACAATCGCGAGAATGCCCAGAAATGCAACAGTGAGCCAGACTCCGGGCGCAAATACCAACCAACCCGGTTTCGGATCAATCAACATTAGATTCTGCAACCAGTTAACGGGCGTGACAACCGTTTGTTCCTTTCCCACCCACTTAGCTATGCCACGGGCGATTTGCATCATGCCAAGTGTTACTATGAAGGGCACAATTCTCATCTTTGCCACTATGATGCCATTGAAGAAACCACAAACCGCACATGCGCTAATGCCCAGCACCGCTGCTATGATGGGAATAAGCACACCGGGATCGGAACCGGACATGAAATTCAATGATGATGCAGTCACTACCGTACAAAGCGCAACCTGTGAACCAACGCTCAGGTCTATTCCCCCGCTGATAATAACTATCGTCATGCCCAATGCGCCTATTCCAATTATAACCATCTGTGTAATCATGGTTTTCAGGTTGTAAAAAGAGACAAATTGTGACGGGCATAATATGGCAAACAGGGTGTAAACAAACAGCAATCCGCCGAACGGACCAAACTTGACGAGAATCCTTGACAACTTCACTGTGGCCTGTCCTCCGTTATGCCTGATGTCGCATGCAACATAATAGTCTGTTCGGTCCAATCACGTGCAGGTCGTATTTCGCTCAGCCTGCCACGGTGCATCACGGCAATCGTATCGCATATTCCTAATAGTTCAGGCAAATAAGAGCTGACCACCACTATAGCCTTTCCCTCCGACGCTAGTCTGTGAATGATACGATAGATCTCTGCTTTGCTGCCGACATCAATGCCCCTGGTCGGTTCGTCGAGTAAAATCACTTCACTGTCATGATGCAGGATTCTTGCCAAAGCAATTTTCTGTTGATTTCCCCCGGAAAGCGACGATACAGGATCGGTTACATTATGACACTTAACGCCCATATTCTCACACCAACAATCGGCGCTTTTCTTTTCATTCTTCAGACTAAGCAAGCCATGTCGTCTGTATCTATCGAGCCGGGACATGGTCAGGTTGGCGGCTACCGTCATTGACTGAGCCAACCCTTCGTCATGCCGATTTTCGCTCAAGAGATCCAATCCAAGATCAAGAGCTTTCCGCGGCGTCAGATCTGCAGCGTTAATTGACGCGTCATCGCGCAATACAATGCTTCCGCAATCGGCGGACTTCAAACCAAATAACGCCCGCACCATCTCAGAACGTCCTGCGCCTACCAAACCTGCAATGCCAAGAATTTCCCCGCGTCTCAACACAAATGACACATCCGTTAAATGCCCGGCACTCTCGAGGTTATTCGCCGTCAATACCGGCATGCCGATTGTGTGTTCGATCATGGGGTACATGTCTTCCACGCTACGCCCCACCATTTTCTCCACTAATCCCTTTATGGATACTTCCGAAACAATTCCATCGGCGACACTTTGGCCGTCACGCAGGACGGTATATCTGTCGCATACACTTTTTACTTCTTCTATGAAATGAGTAACGTAGATAACCGAGATTCCACTGTCTCGAAGCCTCCGTAC
>JAFGTH010000046.1 GCA_016934225.1 Lentisphaerota bacterium
CTGCCGCCCACGCATAGGATGAAGCCCAAATATCCCCACAGACCAAGTTGTTTTAGAATGCGAATCGGGTTTCTGGTGTGGGTAAGATGCGTCTGAAAGAATCCTTTGACCCAACGGGAACGTTGGCGAATCCAATTCCATAGTCTGGAGTTAGCCTCTTCCCATGTTGTGGAATCAATCATCATGGTTTTATATCCGAGCCGATACAGTCTCACGCCGAGGTCGCAATCTTCTGTAACATTAAAAGGATCCCATCCTTCCAGTTCTTTGAGGATGGGTGTGCGAAAATGGTTTGAGGTTCCGCCGAGCGGTATTGGGATGCCCGCGCATTGCAGGCCCGGCAAGTAGAGATCGAAAGTGGTGCTGTATTCTATGGTGAACCAACGAGTGAGGAGGTTTTGTCGAGCGTTGTAGTAGTTCAGTTTTGCTTGAATGCACGCGATATTGGGCGGCAGTTTCCGGAACGCTATAACCACTTTCTTAAGTTGATCGGGGTCGGGCTGGTCCTCAGCGTCGAAAATTACGCAAAAATCTCCCTTGGCGCGTTTCAATCCATAATTGCAGGCTTTGGGTTTTGTCTTTGGCTGCGAATCCGGTACGACGATTACGTCGTAGTGATCATCCAGCTTGGTTTTGTTGACTGCGTTAATAGTTTCTGTGTCGTCGCTCTCAAGCAGTAATTTGATGTCGAGTTTCTTTTTTGGGTAATCAAGTTTGTTCAGACTTCGCACAATGCGGTCCGTAATATTTGCTTCTTTATAGAGCGGCACAAGAATTGTGTAGAGCGGCAAGTCATCATCGGTCAGGGCTTCAATTTCGGTCTGTTTAACTTTGATTTGTCCCAGACCTGCTAAAGAAGTGCATACAACGAGCATTTTGAACAGGACGATACCAAAGTACCAGAGAGCCAGCATGGTATTCACTACGAAGAGAACAATATCCCACCGGTAAACGAGACCGAGCAGAAATATTGCCAGAATGCCGCCATACCACAGGACTTGCCACCACCGAATCAACACGTATGAACAATCATCACCATGTCTTTGTATGAATTCCTGCGCAATATCATCGGATGCAGTGCTGTCAGTCGCGTTCATTTCGAAATGTGATATCTCGATACGTGTTTCCGCGTAAAGAACAAACTTCCATCAGCAGTGTTTAATGTGGCGCAAAACGGACTTGCCCGCCATCAAACCTTCTGACAGAATTTAGTGATGCTAACATCGCATACGGGGATTTTTGTTGTTGGGCTCAGCACGTTCTTGGCCGTACAGGCCTACGCTGTTGAGTTGAAAATTCTGCATTTTCCAGAGGCGGCGTATGCCGACGAACGAGTGACATTTGTTGCAGAAGGGCGGTGTGGCGAAAAAGTTTCGGCGTATTTGGATGGTGTTGAGCTTGAGGCGGGGACTATATCCACAAACATTCTGGAATTCAATTTTTCTATTCCGAAATCAGGCATGTTAACGTTCACGCACGGTTGCGACGTTCGCAAGTTTCAAGTGGTTCAGCCTGATGACATCGTGTTTTTGAGCGAGAAGAACGGGTATTTATATGTGAATGATGTGCCGGCGATATTGCTTGCCCGTCATCTTCATATTCCAAAACATGATCGTCGTTGGGAAACAGCGACTCTGTTTAGCAAGCTGATAACTGATACCAGGCCGATTGTTATGTCTGGCGTTTTAGTGGGCGCTGATTTTCTGAATAAACATGAGCCGATTGATTTGAATGAAATTGCCGGCAATGGAACCAATGTATGGCAATACGTAAAAATAAGCGGAACGAGCGAGTTGAACGCGATAGCTATTTGCATACGATCTGTGCCCTTGGCAGATCTGCTCGTGCTGGCCCTCTCGGACCGCGATCTTGAACGTGGTATTGATGATTTGCAATTTGAAACCAAATTAGCATGGTGCATGCAGGTTGCGGTAAGACATGGGTTCAAACACTTTTTTCTTGTTATGCCGCCTTTGCACGACGACCAAAGGGAACGTTTCCCGGGTCTAGCGTTGTCCATGGAAGTATGGGCAAAGAGCCACCATGCCGTTTTTATCGAAACCGGCAGCAGGACGCCGGATAGGGCGCTTGATGGGCGGAAATGGTTTCGTCGGGTTCTGAAAAATATCAATAAAACGGTAAAATTTGGCGAAGTGACCAGTCGGCTTGCAACAGAAGACTGATCTCAATACGAGGAGTTTGGATGAACAGTGTGCCGACAACTACGCGTATTTTCCTGTGTTTTATGAAGATAGAACTGCTTGGCGCGGTTTGAAGATGCAATGCGAAGATTAATCATACTACAAATTGTTCTCATTTTACTGACGGCTTCGGCCATTGCAGTGGAATGGGATTTCAGGACTCCGCCTTCCGCTGAATGGCGGGAGACAGTAAACAGCGACTGGAGGCAATACGAAGACCTCGAATTAACATTGAGGCTAAGTGAAGGTGACACGAATAAGTACATGCTTTGCAGCTTTTTTTTTCAGACCAAGCAGGATCAGTGGTTTCAAAATCGAACGCCTTTACTTCTTGATGGCACAGTTCAGAGGTTTCGTCTCCGTTTGGATGGTCTGAGTCCGGATTGGCGATGTGGAAACGGGCGCAGACCGTTTGACAGGGATGTTTTGCGTTGGGTGAGATGCTGGGGTGTCAAGATTTTCTCGCCGGAAGAAACGAGTGGAATGATCACGATGAACCGGCTCCATTTTTCGCCTCGATCCAATGCAACGCCTTATTTCTATGACATAGAGTTGCCTGTGGAAAGTTCCACTGGACGTCTCAGTCGTGTACGATTCAGAATATGCGGCCTTGACTTGAATCCATTCGACACGGATCAGGTGAGCGGTGTGTTAATATCTTCCACCGCTAATGGTGAACAGGCTATACCGGTTTACTATCGCCAGGAGTATATAACTATTACCCATCCTGGGACTGGTGAGACAATAATGCAACCGTTGGAACGGCCGTTTTGGGAAGCAAACTGGTTGCCAGTGACTACCGGCGAATGCCGTCTCGCCGTTTCCATGATGATGCTCGGTAAGAAGTACGAGCGCAGCATCGGTCGGGTTCAAGTCAATGATAAAACATTGACCGAACAGTGCGAAATGGGCTTGGTTTTTCCTGAAGGTGAAAGTTTTGACGCGATCGGCGACGATTCTGTTTTGCTGGAGTATGACTCAGGCGGTTGGCGATATCCGCCGGATAGAGTCGTTAACGGAAAGTATTGGGCAGTGCCTTTGGATTGGACCGGCAAATGGGGTCACTACTTTGGGCTTGGTGAGTTTGACCAGATGATTGCGTGGAAGTTTGAGCAGGCGCTGTGTTGTTATACCGGAAAGCCGATGCCGATTCTGTTTTTTGGCGAAGACGAACTGGATAACATGGGCAAATTCAATTGGATTGATCATCCTCTCAACAAAGCCAACGGTGGCAACATTGATCGGCCTACCGATATTTTCGGTGATGATTTGGCGAATGCGCTTGTTCTGGATCGCGCGCGTTATCTCTGGAGCCGTTATGGTCATTATGCGGGGGTTTCAGGTTTGGCCATCCTGACAAAACGGTCCGAACAACCGGTAGTTGAATGGATCAGACATGTGGCGTTAACACTGTCTGACGAATTGCCGGATGTTCGCATAGTCAGCAATAACCGAGATGTCGCAGACCGATCCGAGAGTTTGGCGCTTGGCATGTATAATGATTGGACAACGGACGAACGGTTGTCAATCAGGACCGATTTGCAAATAGACGCGGCCACGAAAGAGCTTCTTTTGAAAGCCCGGCGAACTGGCACTGCTGCTATAACGGCAAAGGGCATCCGGCATTGGCAGAGTGCGAACGCTGTCTCTTTTGACATACACAGTGCTATGTCTCCGGATTACACGGTGAAAGTTCTATGCGCAATCAGAACCGATCCTCGATCTGTATTCGAATCGGAATTGAAGGCGTTACGTGACGGGGAATGGACGAGGGTGACATTTGACTTGGATAAAAGCAATCTCTGGCGATGTGTTGGTGACGGAAAGAGGCAAATGGAACAGTACGATCTGTTAAACATTCGTGAGGTTGCGTTGCGTTTCTTTGGCGAAAACGGTAGCGATATAAATTTGCGGATCAAAGATCCGATTTTGCACTGGCCTTACGAGATTGATATAGCTGCGCGGCCGCGATTTGCAATAAGCGATATCAAATCGAATGCGAAAAATGTGCATTGCTATGAAAAATTTGAATTGGACTTTCAACTGAACAGAATGTTCCGGAATCCGTATGATCCCAACGAAATAGATGTGATGATTGAAATCAAGGATCCGAATGGCGGTATCATGCGTCACCCTGGTTACTACCACGAACCGTGGGAAATCAAACTCGCGCAGGATGGCGAGGTTGCAGATCGGTCTGGTCTGCCGGGTTGGCGGGTGAGATGTGCGCCTAAACGGATCGGGCGGCATTCGTGGACTGTTCTTGCTGTACATGGATTGGAGACGGCGAGCGTATCCGGCGAGTTTACATGTATTGCGCCGCGAACGCCGGGTTTCGTTATGGTTTCAAAGAGCGATCCTCGGTTTTTCGAGTTCAGCAACGGCGACTACTATTATCCGATAGGTCATAACATTCGATCCCCGAGCGACATGCGCCCTGGGATTTATCAAGATGATGTTCTGGAAAATGCTTCCTGGGCTGACAGGCTGGGAATTATGGCGTACGCGAAGTGGTTCAAAACAATGAAGCAACACGGCGAGAATTTCTCTCGTATTTGGATAACACCATGGTGGTGCGGTCTTGAGTGGAATGAAAACCATACCGGTTATTACGGCCTGGGATATTATAATCAGGCGAATGCGGCGCGCTTGGATACAATACTGGAACTGGCGGAGAAGGAAAATATTTACATAAATCTGGAGACGATGCATCACGGCGCGTTGAGCACTCACATAGACAGCGATTGGAAGCACAATCCGCTCAGTAAAACAACACAGCGAAACGGGCTCATCAGGTATGCGACCGATTTCATATATGATCAACAATCGCAGCAAATCCATCGAATGAAACTTCGATACGCGGTAGCGCGGTGGGGATATTCGAGAGCGATTGCATGGTGGGGCGTAATGACCGAGGCGGAATGGGTTGAACCGTACTATCGAAGCCTGGGCCGATTGACAGGAAAGAATATTCCGCAGGTAGACTGGGTTCCGTTTGACTATTCCGCATCGGAGCATAAGCAACCGTTTAACGAATGGTTGTCCAGGACGGCTGATTACATAAAGAGCACCGATTCGCATGAACATCTTGTCACGGTGCATTTTTCGAATCCGGAACATGGCACCGAAGTGTGGGGGGGTGCCAATCTTGATATCGTACACAATAATACTTATACAGAATTTGTGTCATGGTGGGGTGCTGGGCGTCTCGCGAGCTCGGACGGGGTGGCTGATGTAATGTTGGCGTTTAGTGATATTTACGATCGTTACAGTAAAGATAAGCCCTTGATGGTTGGCGAATGGGGCGGTAGTCCGTTGAAGAACGACCAGATGCATCTGGTGGCTGAGTTACACACAGGTATATGGGCAATGTCCATGACTCGTATAGCCGGAATAGGTGGTTACTGGTGGTGGAATCTGGTGGATGCGAAATCGCTTTATTCGCATTTCAGCGCGCTGGCTAATTTTCTGAATGGAGAAGATAGAAGGGGTAAGCATTACAAAAGTGCTTATGCAAAGATTGAATTTCCGCTGTCGGCAACAAAAGATTTGAAGAGCGAACGACTTGGGCTTGTTTTGTACAACCGGAACACGTTATTCGCTTATCTCTGCAACAAAGCGATAAATCACAGAAATCGGTCTATAGTTGCTACGGGCTTTAATGATCCTTCGTTTCCGGAATCAGGTGTCGGAGGTCTCGAAATTCCTGAAATCATGCTCAATGGTGCATATACTGTGGAATACTGGGATACATTTGCCGGAAAGATAATTGGTTCTTCAAAGGTTAGTTTAAGTGATACGCAGAGAAAAATCCCAATAATCAGCTATCGGGTTGATTTGGCGCTGAAGATGAAGCCGGCCGCTAAATGATAGGATTGTATCTGCTTTGTGATCCCTTTGTTTCTTAACTCTTTGGCTCGGGTGTCTGTGTTTTTTCCGGCGTAGCCCGAATTTTTTTAATGACGTTAGTGGTGGATCGTCC
>JAFGTH010000047.1 GCA_016934225.1 Lentisphaerota bacterium
CGCCACCGGACCATAACTGTCATACATGAGTGGATAATGTGGAATCAGATAATGAAAATAGCAGAAGATTTGCCCCTGCGTTTGGAGTCTGCGCAAAGCCTCTTCATGAAGCCAATTCAATTCGGCAAGACAAGATGTAATCTGTCCTGCCTTAACTGTCTGTTCAATTTCAGGCAGGAAACGGCCGGCTCTTGCGGCAACATGTTTGGAAAGAACATCTTTTCCAATTGAAAACGCTCTTTCCCACATGTCTGGACGCTCCATAATTCGTCTGGTAAGAACATCTACTCCGTTACGGAAAAAAACGGCATACGGCAGCGCGTTTCCAAAAACACCGGTGTGGTATCCGCGTTCGTTCATGTCTTGAAAAAGACTCCGCATGTCTCTGACAGGAACCTGGCCATCGGCGGTTTTGAGACCCGGAACGCTGCCCATCAAACTCCATGCCCCGTTTGTTCCACATAGCATCCCCGGCACCGCTGCTGTGGTTGAATTTGCAGTGGAGTAAGCATCGCTGAAAACGAACGACATGTTAGCCAGTTTCTGCAGATTTGGCAGTTCGATCAGACGGGCGGGATCCCCGAATGTTCGATGATACGACAGCGCGTCAAACACAAAGAAAAACACTTTCGCGGGGTAACGCGACTCTTCCGCGCGCACCTCGACGGAACTTTTGTCCAAAGTCGGTGTCTCAGGTAAAAACAGCGGTATTGGCGGCGCCAGCAACAAGGAAACAACATATATTGGAACTATGGGCGACAATATCAGGCAGGCGCTGTCCAACAGTTTTACAGCCTTTCCTAAACGAAACGACGACACCACAACCGCAGCAAGCACAACCAGGTTCAACAACCATGACAATGCGATCGGTGCATTGTTCTCGCGAAACACGATTTCCACAATTGCAATTTTTGCATAGAAAAGCGTGAAGCCCAAGAGCCCTATATCTCTGACTGTTTTCCCTATCCTGCCGAACAGACCCAAAATCCAGTAACCAACCGACATTATTGCAGCCGCAATAACCATAACCGCCACGATGCCTATAACATCAGCTCTCTGCCATTGAAGCCAGAATCGGTTTTCAGCGCCCCAGTACTCCGCCAGAGTTAAACGCATGAACAGGAAGGATACAAAGACGAATATCCAGAAGCGGCGAAGCAAGTTCATTATTGAAAGGTTCAGCGTTGGGGAGATTCCCGGTTCAAGGTTGTCATTCTGAGGTGCGACGAAGAATCTCATCGCCACTTGTCCCGCATCTCGCAGGATCCGTGTTTATCCGCGTTCATCTGTGGTTTCATACTCTCCTTCCTCATCCGCGTCCATCTGCGGTTCCCTTCTCCCTCTCATCCGCGTCCATCTGCGGTTCCCTTCTCCCTCTCATCCGCGTCCATCTGCGGTTCCCTTCTCCCTCTCATCCGCGTCCATCTGTGTCCATCTGCGGTTCCCTTCTCCCTCTCTCATCCGCGTCCATCTGCGGTTCCCTTCTCCCTCCCATCTGCGTCCATCTGCGGTTCCCTTCTCCCTCTCATCTGCGTCCATCTGCGGTTCCCTTCTCCCTCTCACCGCGTCCATCTGCGGTTCCCTTCCTCCCTCCCGCCCTCGCCCGCGCAACCGGCTTCCTAATTCCAACAACAACACCTTTGATCATCCCTGCGATGTACGCCGCCACATGGCCAAAATTTGTGACCGTATTGCGACACGTTGCAATGGTTGCCTTTCCAAAATGAACAAACGGCGCCGTTACCAGGAATAATAGCAATTTTGTCGAAAATCCGTAATTCCTAACCAAAAGCATACTGCGATTTCTTCCGGCATGAAACTCTGATTGTTTTGTAGGAGGCTTTCTCGGCAATTTTGCGAAGTAGTGGTACACAACCGCCTCCGGCACAAAGACAATACTATGGCCTGCGCGTCGCATTCTAAGGCACATGTCAATGTCTTCATCATATATGCCGTAAATCTCGGCAAACCCACCCAGATTTTGAAGAATGCTTTTTCTGAATGCCATGTTTGCTCCGACAGCCCAATCCACATTTCTCAGAGCGCCTGCCCCGCGACTTGTAACCTGTACCGGGACGCCAAATATGTTTACATATCCCCCTTTATCGTCGGTAAGTTGCGGAGTGAGGCTGCACCAAATTCCGCCTGCAACACCCGCAACCGAATTATCACGGAACGGCTCAACTATTGCAGGCCACCATCCGGGCTGGACAATACAATCGTCGTCCAAAAACACAACGATATCGCCGGCGGCATTTTCGACTCCTAGATTGCGCTGATACGGCACATTTTTTCGTTCGGATCTAATGATTCTCGTGCCGGTTCGTTTCTCCGCAAGAAGCTGTTCGTTCACCGTGTGCTTATTCCCTGCGTCAACGACTATTACTTCAATATCGGCCGGAATCTGTAACGCAAGCGATCCGACGCAATCAAGCACGCATTGCGGCCGTTCCGCCGTAACAATGATAATACTGACTGAAGAAGAATTCAACTTGGATTTGTCTTCGAAACTTTGATCTTTGAAATTTTCTCCAACATCTTCCTTAATGGCGCAACATTCTTGTCAACGTTGAACTCATTTCTGCACATCTCAATGGATCCATTCGCCATCCGTAACCACTCTTCACGATTTTCAAACAACAGTTTGAGATCATCCGTTTGACCATTAAACAACACGCCTGCGTGGTACTTCTTCACAAGCCGCCATGCCACCGAACTTTCTGTGGCGTCCACAATAACAGGACAACCCGCAGCGGCATATGTCGTCAATTTAGCGCTTAACGACGTATTCCCAAATAATAAGCGCTTCGGATCTTTCCAAAGCCCCAGATAACCTGCATGTACGCGAAGTGAGAGAAATTTCTCGATTATCTGTGCCTCGCTATCCATAAACGGCAGAAATGTCGCACTAACGTTTGACGGGAAAACTCCCGCTTGCGGAAATGAGTCTTTGTAAGCGAATGCCACTATTTCAAACTTATTGGGCAGTTTCCCAAGCGCATCCAGAAACGCCTGCCACTGTTCTGAATTCATGCGATTAGTGCCGCAGAAAGCAATTCGTTTCGTGCAATCATTCAATTCCCACGGCGAAGAAGGGCTACTCGCGCAATACCCGGAAACGACGAACGGTTGACATATTGCCTCGTCAACATTTGTTAAATTTGGATATCTGGTCTTAAGATACTGCGCCATTTCCTCCGATATTGCATCAAATGACGCTAATTCGCTGAAGAATCTGTCAACGCTCCTGATATACCAGGGGTAATAGAGCGAAGGCAAATGCCATCTGGCTGTTTCGTGTGCATCATAGACTGTCGCGTGGATCGGCAAACCCATCATATTGTGCAAGTGATAGCCAACGCTGACTGTTCCAAGCTCCGCCAATACCCATAACACTTCCGGTTCAAACGCCTTTGTCGCCGCGCACATTTTTCTCGCCATTGCACGCGCCTGAATCTCGTTTGTATAAAGGTAGTCCAGTGTGGTGTTACCCAGACGCCAATGTAAACGTTTAGGCGCAACTGCTACATGACTAAAAGGGAACGAACTATTTGGTTTTGCCGGCTGCAAGGAACACCAGAACAGTCGGTCCGGCGGCAATTTATCTGCAGCAGCACGAATTATGCGATACCGTGCATCCGGCGCCCCAAATGTCAGAAACAGCGTTTTAGGAAAGGAGGTCAAAGATTAAAGTCAGATTTCAAGTTTATCCCATTAACGTCGAAAAAAATGTCCCTTTTTACACCCACACTTTCTCAGTTTCGTGTCTCACATTTATTGACAAAAGGGCTTGAATCTTGCGGCTAGACGGATACCATTTCCGTTAAGCGCAGAGGGCACGCTATGTCTTTTGTATTTGGAATATTACGACGAATTGTCAACAGGCTTCTCAGAAGAGTACGCCTTGAACTCAGGCGCATACCTAAGCCCAGCGAATACTCTTCATTACTCGGCAAAGGCACAGTCGTTCCATGTCAGATCGAATCATATTTCCTGGCACTAAATAAGTATGTGGGTAAAGGTGATGCCGTTCTCGATGTCGGCTTCGGCTTGGGATATGGACTAATTATTCTCGCCATAAAGGCAAAGGAGATCACGGGCGTGGAAGTGGATGAGAAGGCGCTTGTCCATTGTCGAAATACTGTCGCAGGAAGAATCCCAAACCTTTCACAGATATTATTGTATAATGGTGCCACTCTGCCGTTCCATGATAACTGCTTTGATGTTGTTGTGTGCAACGACGTAGCTGAACACGTGAAAGAATACAATCGCTTCATAAAGGAAATGCTCCGAGTATCGCGCAAGGGCGTTTTCATAAGCACCCCAAACCGCCGACCGGAACACACGAATCCTGATGGCACTCCAAAGAACATCTGGCACCTTCGAGAATGGAGCTACGAGGAACTCGACGCCATCCTGGTCACACACGGTAACGTTGAGTGGAACTTCCTCAATGGCTCATGGGACGGACCTTTCTCAATCTCGAATAAGCTCCAGCCGGATAGCCTGACACTCACGCCATTCATACGGAAGCGTTAGTTGCCTGCACCTGGAGTTCAAGGTTGGGAGAAACGACGAAAGTGTTGCGGCTGAGCGTATCCGATTAAGTGTATCAACTAAGTGTGCGATACTCGTACACTCCTATTTCCCTGTCCCTGTTCAAGGTTCAAGGTTGAAGAGGTTCATCGTTCAAGGTTGTCATTCTGAGGAGCGAAGCGACGAAGAATCTCCTCTTATCTGTGTGCATCCGTGGTTCCATTGTCTCTCCACTTTAACATTCCTTGTTCTATTCTGCGGCTCCCTTTTCTTGCGGAAGCAAGGTCCAGATATGGGGTATATGGCAAATCACCACGAAAGAACAAACTCCGCATATTCGGGTACACTTGCCTTCCAGCGCACATAGCCAGCCGCATGGGAATCCCGCGCATTATTTCCGAGCGATACAAGATCCAGCGTGCTAATCGCGTTCCAATCCTGATTCATGCCCAGAACGTCCGGCACATCCATCGCCCCGTGCCCAAGGAGAAGACCGGCCTTTCTTCTAACTCTTGTCGCAAACGGCACATACATGTCGTGAGAGTCGAACAGGTATCCGTTTTCACCGTTCACAATATATTCGTTCATTGTCGCCTCATCAGGACCGAACACGGCAGCCCCGCGAGCAAGAGCTTCAAGCAAAGCCACTCCAACTCCCTCGTATAGTCGAGGCGCAATGAACAGGTTGGCACGATCCCGTATCGCACGGTAATCCCCCGCAGGAAGAAATCCGTCGCAATAGGTGAGCTTTCTGCTTCTTGGCAGAATGTGAGCTGCTCCAAGCCTGGCATCTTCGTAGCCTGGGTCTGGCACATCGTGCAAGATCACTTCGTCAACGTTCACCACATCACAGAACTTCCTCAGAAACCGCTTGCTGAGCAATCCTCTTCTATTCCAATAAAAGAGAACACGACCGGAAGAGAAATCGGCTGGCGCCAATTCATCAGGGTTATTGAAATACTGAAGTCGTATGTACTCGAAGCCGGCATGTTCGCATCGTTCGGCAATTCCACGCGAAAAGGCGACAATACGAAGCGAAGAAGGAAAGCCACGCCACCACGAATTGGGACGCTGGCGCACTCCATCCCACATCGGTATCCATATCAGGTTCTTCGACCCGGCGCTCAACAGCTCGCGTGGCGGCACGTTTGAACAGAATACCGCTGGTTCATTGCGTCTCATTTCCGGCAGCACAGAACTGCCATCCCACGAAACAAGATCCACTTCCGCATACGGCCGCAGAGGAGCAACAAGGATCTTGTGGAACGCCCCGCTGCGCATTTTGTGCCACTCGGAACAGTAAGCATTGATCCGTGTGCGTCGATTCATGCTACCCGACCGGCTGCACGCCGCTCGACTTTCTTATCTGTCGCGATCTCTTCAACAGCCCGGGCAAAGCCGTCTATGAAAACTTCTTCGGTGAAACGTTCGAGAACAAGTTGTCTTGACGCTCGGGCATGACTGCGGCAATCGGATGGCGAGCGGCTCGCGGCCTCTTCGACAACGTCGCGGATCTCGTCCATCGAACACGAATTCAACACTTCACCACCTT
Source organism: Lentisphaerota bacterium (assembly GCA_016934225.1). Taxonomy (GTDB): domain Bacteria; phylum Verrucomicrobiota; class Kiritimatiellia; order UBA8416; family JAFGTH01; genus JAFGTH01. Next base: position 6,089 of record JAFGTH010000047.1, read on the forward strand.
CCGGCACATCTATGCCCGTGGCGGCGCTTACGATCGGAACCAGTCCGTGGTTCATACACTCAATCACGGACTGCGCCTGACCTTCGCTGGCGGACGGGAGAATCACGTATTGACATCTGTCCATCACATCGTAATACCCGGACGAGCGAGGTTGAACCCATCCCAACATATGAATATTAGGCAAGTCATTGAGTTCATGGTCGTATACATCGGCAAAATCGTCCTCCATGCGCGAGCATATCCAGAGATGCCGATCATTGCGCGAAAACACTTCAAGCAACAGATCCAGCCCTTTATGCACACAGCCGTCTCCCGCGAAATACAGGAAATTTCGGCGCGCTCTATCAAAAGCCTTGTTTATTTGATCGCAATGATCGTCCGGCAATGCCATTCCGTCGACACAAACCACCCGCCCGGAACAACTGTAGGTGGATGCTGTTGCCAGATTACCGAGCACTATAATTCCGTCTGATACCCTCAGCGACATCTCGCCGCCATCTATCGGCGAACAATAGCGACTTTGCTGCAAGTTAACCCCCCTACGAAGTCGCAGGTCGGCGAAATGCCTTGCCGCCATTTCGTTGGCCACACGCCAGTATCTGCCTGTGGCAAAGTATATTCGAAGACAGTGTTCGGACAATTGCCGTATATAATTTTCCGTCCGACCTCCTGTCGATATGATCAGGTCGTATGAATGCTCCGGCTCAAACGCATAGTCAGCGCGATCAACAACATCGACCGCGTAGCCGTCGCGATTCAAAGCGCGAACGATACCGTGAGCAAGCCTTATGTTGTTGTGCCGCAGATAACGGGGATCGTCCCACGGTATTGAAAATGGATGCGTGACATACGATAACAATGCATGTTTCTTCGGCTCCCGGTTATTTTCTTCAAGAATCATATTGTAAAAACGATCCTTCTTCTCCGGATAAATTTTGTTGCGCAACCGTTTTGAGGCAGACACACAATTGGGGCATACGGATGTCGCCAACGCAAGAGATCGACGGCGCAGTCCCGCGGCGACGCGATGCAACAGCGCTCGATTCCGGCCATTCCGACGCAAACCTGTCGCCACAAACCTTCTCATCTCTTCCTGGTAACGCCGATCCGGCCGCGTGTCCGCGAGCCATTCAATGTCGGAGACTGCATTCGCGGCAACGTTCCTGTTCTGTGAACACCGACCCATGCGACCGGGCAGAAGCCCGTGTTCTCCGCTGGTCAACCCGATATTCCTGATGAGCCCACGGGTCGGCAGCAAGTGCGCGTAGTTCCGGGAAAGTGTGGCGATCATAACTTTTATATCCCAAGATTGCGCGCGTCCGTCCGAGCACGCTCTTGCCATGTCGGGGATATCGTCGCCAGCTACTGTTGGAATATTGCGTAGTTTGTTGAACAAGTTGTTGTAAGCATTAATGCCGGGAATAATGTCTTTCCATCTGTCTTGCCATGTCGCCCAACCCCAGCACAAGAAGCGCATCGAAGACACCAGGGACCTGCTATCGCCGCGGAAGAAATCACGACTGATCGGCTGATAACCCCCAATCGAAAACACCTGTTTGTCGCAATCGTAATACTCCAAACATTGCGTCATGAAATCATAGAAGCCGGGTGACGGCAGGCAGTCATCCTCGACGAATACCGCGCGTTGCGTCTCTGTCATAACTTCCGTGATCTTGTCGAGTATGCCCAAGAGTCCTCCATTCTGTTCGGCATACCGTTTGACGACGTGCGCCCAATCAATCCTGTCGACCATTGCCCGGCAATCTCTGACCGCTCCAACGTCGGCAGCACACCTAGGCGCATCGACGTAGACGATCAGATTGCGAATCCGTTGAGTCTTTAGGGCCGCCAGCACTCGCGCCAAACACCCTGGCCGGTTGAACGCGAAGATTACGCATGGAACGGTCTGGGACATGGCGCAGGACAGTTACAAGTTCAAAATTGAAAGTTCAAAGGCAGAGAAAGCCTATAGCGGAAGATCGCGGACACTGGCCCTGTAATTCAGAGGAGCCACAGGTTCGCTGACACGTATTCAATGGCGCATGAGATCCCTCGCTTCGCCCGGGATGACACGCACTGCATTGTCATTCTGATGAGCGCAGCGACAAAGAATCTCCTCGGGTACTTCGTCGTTACACTTCCTCGCAAACTTCCACTTGTCCCGCGTCCCGCGGGATCTGCAGTTCATTACTCGTCCACGCTCGAATCACGGACGATCCCAACCGTGAGAATGTCGGCGGTTGTCTGCTATGTCGCTCTCGTCTGAATACGAAAGAGAGTATCTGCCTGCGTATTTCTCGAACACGCGAGACACAAAAGATGTTGCCTCTTCCGGACTCATTCCAAGCGCTTCTTCCATATCCGCGTTCCATGGAAATTTCTTTTGTCTATCAGCTCTGTTGCGATAACCAGAGTCATAGGCTTCATCGGCTGAAAGACAGCGCCCATGGTACTTGCGCCCATCAATAAGAAAGACATTGTTATACTCTAGCCTGACTATACCGTAATTGTATTCTTTTGAGAGCTTCTCCATTTGCGCAATACTCATGCCATAGAAATGAGAGCCATCCCAGACATAGGATGCGTCATACAGAACTGTAAATTCCAAGGGAGGCGGGATCTTCTCGTTTATCTCGGCTACCACGATAGTCGGCCTGAATTCAGACAATACGGCCTTCAGAACGAACCAGTCGTAAGAGTCAATATCAACACTCAAGACGCCAAAATCCCGAGAAACACCATAGGCTCGCAGAAAACCGCACACGTTCATTGGGGTAATCCGGGCTTGGCACACGGATACGCCGCCAATAGTTCGGTATGTCGATGCCATTGCAGCAATCTTAGCGGAGTCGCATTCAAAACAAAGCCCATGCCAGCCATTCCGCGCCAGCGCGACAGTGTTTGACCACGTTGTACCATCGCTGGCTCCTATATCAACATAGTATCTCGTGGCCGGCGCGATATCTTTGATCAAGTCCGCAAGAACCGCCTCTTCGCCCGCGAAGGATGACGCCTGGTCCAAGATTGAGTCCTCTTGAAGCCATTTGGTTCGGACAAGTCGAATACCAAGGCGGCCAAGAATCCTATTATTGATGAAATCAGCCGCAGATTTGAGCATTAAACAACCTCCTGTCTTGAGCGACACACCTAACCTCGAACCATACCGAATGTCCGGTTGCGACGTTTCGAATCATGCAAATGCTACAATTTCAGATGCGGCATCGTCCAATAAAATGCCAGTAAAATATTGAATTAGGTATGACCACTTGCCCCATGCACATCTGATAGGCACGAACGATAGAATGTTCCTTAGCATGCTTCTGAAAGAATGAATCGGGCTACGATAGGACATTCTTTCCCTTATTCTACTTCAGACCCACGGATTCAGCCAGCAGGCAAGAGTGCGGAGCTTCCAAGATCCGAGCACCTTGTAGAACCCGGGACGTAATCGCGACATCCTGTCGACGCGATGCTCCACATGCGCACGGTCGCGTGCCACTCTCAGGCCGCGCTCATCAAACACATGCGTACAGTCCATGAGCGAGAAAAGAGTATCCCAGCTTCCCCCGGCCAGAATCCTGTTTGCATCTCCCTCCGGCCCCTCATACCCATTCCCCCTGGCAGCCGGTACGTGATTATAGTCGTGCCTTTGATGCAAAACCGACACAATATTTGTTGCATCAATCACCATAAATTTGTGTAACCAAGCATTATAGAGAAACCAATTATCCCAAGCGGGTCGACCAACTGAAAAATCCGGCAAATTAATCAAGGCCTTGTGAGGCGTGAATAAGAACATGTCAATTGCGCATTCACTATCAAGTTCCATACCGCCAAGTAATCCGCTTGGGTAATTGCCACCCGTTATATTCACTTCCTCACTGAGCGTGATATTTGTTCGCCGTGCCACTAAAACAAATCGCTTGTGTTGCAATTGCCGCGTTGCCTGGATCAGATCTTGACGGAGAATAATGTCTCCGTTTACGTAACACATCCGCGCGGCCGGAAACAGGTTGTAAGTTTTCGAGAAAATCTCGCTTACAAGTGGCGTGCCATACGGTGTTCTGTCGATATCAGGTATGTGGGCTACTCCAAATTCTGCCGCCACCTCCGCCACACCCTTTTCGTCACCAAGGAGAACAATCTGACACCTTGGTTGCAATCTTATCCAACTTTTGAGCGCGTTGCGTTGTATGGTAGCCGTGTTCCCCACAAATGATTTAGGACAACTAAAAACCGTTAAAGCATTATGCGCTCGATAGATCACGGCAGACGTATTATTGTAAAATTAAACGCTCATAAAGTTCTTTGTATCGCCGAGCCTGCAGTTTAACTGTATACTCATGTTCTGCAAGAGATCTGCAAGTTGCTCTCATATGTTTCCTGTTTTGATCATCATTGAGAAGGCGGTAAATGGAGTCAGCGAGAGCACCTGAATCATGCCGTCGTACCACAATCCCGGATAAATCGTCGCGGACCATTTCAGGAATTCCGCCCACGTCGAATCCTATCACCGGTGTTCCACACGCAATAGATTCGAGAATTGTTGTCGGCAGGTTATCTTGAATTGATGGCATGACGAATACGTCTGCAGCACTGTACGCCAAGGCCATTATCCCGGGTAAAGTGATCATACCAAGACTATAGTGAGGCACAGGCAAAACTTTTTCCGGAGCACAAGCTCCGATGGAAATAAGATACATATTCTTGTCGTCATAAAGTCTGCGCACAGCCTCAACTAGGTACTGAAAACCTTTGCGACGATTGGATAAAGATTGAGCGACAAAGAGGATGACTTTGCGGTCAATAGGGATGCCAAACACACGTCTCGCCAACGCCTGATCGTACGGCTTGAAAATTTCCGTGTCTATTCCGTTTGGAATCACTTCCACTTGAATATCGCGCATCACAGTGCTTTCACGAACCCTTTTTGCCAACCATAAAGACGGAGTTACAGCAATTATACGACGATCTTTTAGCGCCTCAAAACAAGATTTCTTTTCTCGAAGTATACGCCTTGATTGATCATCTGCCCTTGACGACCCAAGCTGCGGACATTTGCCACACTCATCCTTGTATCGGCCGCAATGATTATCGTAATGACAACCACCTGTGAATGCGTTCATATCGTGCAGAGTCCATACAATGTGCGTACGTCTAGTGTTGGTCTTAAAAAAACTGCGGAAATCGAGTAGCCCAGCCACAAAGTGGAGACTGATTACATCACAGTTTGGTAATGCCTGTACAAAGTCGGCACCAAACTGACTGCGACAATCGTCAAAGGCTTCGTAAGCTTCTCGCAAACGGGCTGGACGAGTTGTTGCATGAGATATGCGAGCTCGTCGCCAAACTCGTCTCAGGCGAGCAGTTACTGACTTGTCAAACTTTAATTCACTCACATGATCAAGCTTTGTGGAGACAAATCTGGTAACAACGCTCGAATCGAGGCCTAAACTCCGCAGTGTGTTACTCAGCAAGGCGACAAGACAAGACGGGCTACCGCGCCGAACATCAGATGTTACATGAACAACCTTCATCGAATTTTCACAATTTCCGATGCTCACCTGTCAGAAGGCAACAATAACAGAGACCATCTGCTCTCTTCGGTTGGAATTCCTTTTCATCTGTAATCCGAAATCTGTTAAACCCTTGAGTTTCCAAGACCTCGATTAGGCTCGAAATCATTGTTGGGTTGTTTCGGTAACGATGATACTCAATCACTACTCTTTCTACTAAACGCAACCCTTTACCAGCCGATCTGAGAATGTCGAGTTCCGCGCCTTCGGCATCTATCTTAAGCAATTGAACAACGCCCGTAAGCAGAGATGAAAGAGGCACAGTCCCAACAGATACCCCATTGTCTGCACCAGTTCTCATGGCATCCGATCTTTTGCCATTGAGTTTAGTCGTGCCTTCAGACGTGCTAACCGCCTTCTCAAAAATAGTTAAATTCGTGCAATGCGCCAGATTCTCGCGTAGATACTTCAAGTTTGTACATTCGGGTTCAACCGCAATGATATTGCTATTCGGCCACATCCATTTGACGAACAGCGTAAACGCCCCAATGTTCGCACCTACGTCAACAACTGTTGAATCATCGGACAACCTACCAACTCCGTAGCAATCATTGCAAAAAATGTCGGAGATCTGATGAAGCCATATTTCTTCGTCCGGATAGTGCATTGAGACACCGTAGCCGCCGAGAGACCGGTGTCCCTCTCGGCGACTCAGTGTTCCGCGCCGTATCTCGCGCTGCACCGACGCTCTGAAAATTCGCCGCCGTATTCCAGCAACAACAGTGCGTTGAACCATTATTGTCCCCGGATTCTTTCTGCTTGAACAAGAATGTTCCCGCCGTCATCTGGCCACTTTCCCGACAGGAACGCTTCGCTCAACAGAATCAGCGGGTTGACCAAAAATGCGAGCAAGGTGATCCAGAAGCGCCTCAACGGCGTGACGCTGTTGCCCCGCCCGCGACATACACTCAAGAAGTACTGAAGACTTGTCGACAATGGGTTCAGAACGAATTGGTGCTCTTTGACTTCAAATCCGGCCTGTCGCAGATCGTGAACCAGCCCGGGCAACATCCAACGTCGGTAGTCGGACGGAGTCGGATGAAAAGGCCATGCGCTTGGGACACTCAGCAGCAGGACGCCGCCATTTTTGCAGACACGTGCCAACTCCTGGAGATACGACGCCGGATCCTCAACATGCTCTAGCACTTGGAACGTGGTCACCAAATCGATTGAACCATCAGGCAGAGGCACTCCTTCGACCGGACCAACGACAATGTCCGCTTTGGGGTTAGCCACGATGTCCAGCCCTATGCTCTTCTCTGCAACTCTCGAGATATCGCCGCCATAGTCCCTCGAGCCGCAACCAGAGTCCAGAGCCTTGCCGAAATGGACTGCGTCCCACTGCCGCAAAGCTTGTACGATAGCTCTGCGAAGAATTGCCCGGTGCATTCCCTCTGGGTCGGCCAGCAAGGTAAGTCGGCTATTGAGCCAATTGAACACTTTCATACGGAGCTACAGTTTGAGCACTGGTTTGATCGAATCAAACATGTGCGCCAGGGTATACTCGTTTAGTGTGCGTGTCTGAGCCGCTTTGCCGATCGCGGACAACCTCATCTGATTCTCGCGCATGCCACCGACGATACGCAACAGATCATTGTCCGAAGAGAACGTCAACATCTCTGTCTCAGGCTCAAAAAGGCCGCTCTCCGCCTCCCATTGTTCGGTAAGCGTACAGGTGCCCACACCACCTGCCTCAAACATCCGCATGTTCCCTGCCCGTCTAATAACCACATCGGCATTTATGTTCAATGTCGCGTACGAAGCCGCCATTTTTCGGTACATAGCAAGACCAAAGACGGGAGGAGTGGCGACACGTGCCAACGTACTGCACGCCTTCTCGAATTCCGTTGGGAAGCATCCCTTTCTTACCACGTTCATCGCCTCCCGAAGATTTCCCTTCTTCACGGCCTGCCAGGTTGCGATTCGCAACGCCTCTGAAACAGATGGCAAACGACCCACTGGCAGCCGGAACGGAAGAACTTCCATGTTGGTATGATTGTTCACAAGGAGACTGAGGAGTCTCGCACGCTGCCTATGGTATGGTGAAACTTGCCCTATGAAAACCAAATCATGTGTCTTCTTCACGGCACCAAGTTTCCCCAGAACGTCCACGTCAAAACCCGACTTCGCCACCGTGACACTGTTGAACTGCGAATGTCGCTCCTTCAACATCCACGACACAGGTACGATCAGGTCCGATACCCCAGTCAGATCGAGATGTGCCGGGTCAGGAGAACCAACCCAAGAGATGACCTTCCTGCAGTACGGTCTGACCTCCGCGACAAACTTGCCAAGGTATTCCGTCAGGTGGGGTATCCAGAGAATATCCGGTCGGAACTGCCTGATTTGTTCAAAGACAATTCTTTGCCTAAGGTGGTGGGATGGGGGTACAAAATCGTGTTCCTTGGCCCATGCAATTTGCATCCAGTCGGCATTTTCAATGACCAGTTCGACGTCATGTCCTTGCTCACGCATGATTCTGCTGAGCCCACCAGGCCAAGCAAAATGATCGTCCAGGAGCGCTTCTCTCTGTTCGGAGAATCCCATGCCCACAATACCCTCGTGTTCCTCTGCATATCGCGTGAGGTACTCGTCATAGTATTGCCATAACATGAAGATCTTCATGTTGGTTCCCGTGAGAATGCTCCCGACTACCAGAGCGAGCCTCGTGAATTCATTGACTGTCTGAAAGGAGTTGGCTCGCCCGAGCTAAGCTCGGCAAATCCAGCATCGATTCGCACATCAAATCA
>JAFGTH010000048.1 GCA_016934225.1 Lentisphaerota bacterium
AGTACAGTGGTTTCATGGGATCATTTTTGTGCTCTGATAGTCCGAATCTGATATTGGCGACGGCTGCGCTGCATTCAGCTTGCGTATTACAGGCAAAGACATATTCGCTTCCGCTTCCCGCTATCGGCTTTATTACCGTTTTTTCCATTTGTCGCTGAAGAGCAAGTGCGCCGTCGGCATCATACACCAATTCCGCTCTGGGACACGGAAGTCCGGCTTTGCGCCAAAGCCGTTTGCTTTCATATTTATTGCGGCAGATTCGTATAGACTCAGGCGAGGGATAACGAAGCGACATTTCCTGCGCCAGCCGCGCGGCAAGACGCATGGATTCGCAATCGAAACATGTGATTCCCGCCGGTTTACCGCCTCTTTTATCAAAATGCGCATTAAGCGCGGAAAATGTTTCCTCATAATTTTTTAGATTGGTCAATATTTCCGTTCCGTTCGGCGGTTGCGGTTCGATAGCTTTGGATCGTTCCATACGATCTGTGAGAAACAGGACCTCTTCCGAGAATTGCCTGCTGATCAGATCAATGTAATCGGATGTTGTTCCAACTATAAGTATTGGACTCTTAGGCAAGATCCTTCTCCCTGCCACATTCAGCCAACACGTGCGGCAGATCAGACATCATATAGAGCGGTCTGGGCGTGAGATGGAAAAGCTTCTTCCACGAGAAGTCTCCACACAGAAAATCTACGCTCGAAATTTGCCGTTCGCACGCGTACTTCATATGATGCATATTAATCAGCTTTGCCACTCCGGGATATCTGGAATCGGTTCCGCCGGCAAGTAATGTATATGTGTCGTTGTATATGCTGCCGAGGTCCACGGCTGCCGGCGTTCCGCCAATAAGCACCGTTGTAATGCGCATCATTTCATTCTCGCGCAGGTAATGCATCAACGACCTGAAACTCTCTCGGAAACGATTGTCGTAAAAATATGAATCACTGCCGAATCGCTGGACGCTTAAATCCGCAATGTACTCAAAGTCGGATAATTGATTATAACGATACTCAACACCCATTGCTTCAATAGCGGCCAGATCCTTTTTTAATCTTTTTCGCGATTTCGGCGAGAACTCCTGGAAATAATTCTCAATTTCATATTCGTATCTTGGCGGCTCAAAAAGGTATCCGATCTCGTCAACCGGCATTTCTATTCCCAGCGGCAACATATACCGAAGATAATTTTGGGACGGACATTGATTCAACAATGCCTGCAATACGTTGGGCGCGGCAATAACCCGGTTCTGTTCCAGCCAGGTTTTCTCATGCCACGTTTCGCCGGGAAAATATCCGTAGTACCCCGATTCCTCAATCCGGCAAAGGGGCAACAGCGACGGCGCGACACCTGCATCATCGGAAATGATAAAGTGAGGCGTCCTCTGAAAGTGTTTATGGAAACACTCGCGAACAGCCCAGAGATCGCTGATTAGATCTCTGGGCATCAACTGCGTCCACAACTCCCGACACTCTTCAATGTCGGCAGCAATACGGAATTCGGCCATTAGTTTCTAAAGTCTCAACGCCGTATGTACAATGCAGTGAGATCCCTTAAAGAATTCCATGGCAAACTTCTCGACAACTTTAGGCTCATATGGTTTGCAGCTGAACACATCCAGATATGTCGCGTTCGTCAGATTGGCGAAATGCGCGGAGATAAGTGATGTTTCAATCAATTGCACCATGGAGAAACCCGCAACCCGTTCGTCTTCTCCGAAGTTCACAACCAATGTGTCCTGGAAACGTTTCATCTCTATCAGATCGCACAGTTCTACGACGAACTGACGTATCTTGTCCGCATTGCGGATTATTTCCGGATCGCAATTATATATATCTATGCTCGATGCCACGCCCCATGCGCGTCTTGTTATAGCATCCAGCAAGATTTGCGACGGAGGTTCCTCCTCCACATTCCCTGTTATGTCGCGAAAAGCGACTTTGTCCATTACGGCCACCGACGGTTCTTCACATACCTGCATTTGCCTCACTCCTTCTTTGCTGAAGTAATGGCCTCCTTAGTAAAACGTTCGAGGCTTGCTACCATAGCTCCTCGCAACGACCTGAAAACTGCGTCAACATCATCTTCTTCTGAAGCTATCACTGCGAATGAGTAGTACCCGGAGACAAAACCGGCCACCGCGCACGCGATTCTGCGGAGCACATTCTGCGACGGTTTCTGATGGAGCACCGTTTTTATCATTCGCTCAATCTGACCCAGATAATTGACAAACGGCTTCTCGATGGCGGCATTATCTCTTTCCAAGGTCAGATTGGTCCTTCCCTGAAAGAAGAGAACAAAATCTTCCCATCGGTTTGAAAAAAACTTTATGTGCGTTGCCATTATTGAATCGAGAAGCTCCGTGAGATCGGTTATCGTTTTACAATCTTCCTTGAGGTTTTTGATAAGATCTTTCAATAGCTTTGCGACAAGTTCCTGAATGATTTCTTCTTTCGTTGTGTAGTAATTGTAGAAAGTCCCTTTTCCTACATCCGCGCGTTCTGTGATGTCATCAATGCGCGCAAGATCAAATCCCTTTTCAGAAAAAACCGAACGCGCTGCTTCCAGTAATTTACGGCGCGTCGCCACCGTCTTTCTTTCCGTACGAGAACTTCCATCTCCCGATTGCAAAGACACTTGACCCGCAGTTTCATCACCTGACATCCTATTCATGCGCGACATAATGGTCATAACTGACTATCGAGTCAATAATTATTTTAAACAATCTGTTGTGGATGACAGATCAAATAGCCACTATATGATGTAGATTTAATGTTTTCTGTCGGTAATTTTGGTCGAAAACAGCCAAAACGCCTTTAAAACGGCATGTTTCTAACGAATCTGATGTATTCCACCATAGGTTCACCCGGTTATTCTGTTGTTCACATTCTCTGTTCTTCCGGATATAGTGCGCGTTTTCGATAGGGGGTTTATCGCATTGCTGCCGCATGAATAAGATTACTCGTTCGCGTTTGAAATAATGTTATACGCGCAACACATCGCGTTACTACATGATACGGAATTGCGAAGTTCCAATTTGTACAATGATTATCCGCATATGAAGAAAGGTAAATAAATGATCCGCATAGGTGTGGCAGGTTTCGGAAGGCGAATTAGTTCGGTGATAAATCATGTACTGCGTGATGTCGATCCGGATATCCGTGTTGTCGGCATCGTTGATCCTGACGAGAAAGGCGCGCGTTCCCGTCTTGCCGAATGCGATGCAAAAGATGCCGTGTTCTATAATTCGCTTGATACAATGGTACGCAAAGCCAAACTAGACGCACTGGCTATCGGCACACGTTGTAATCTGCATACGCCATATGCAATTAAAGCCGCTCAATATGACATTCCGTTATATCTGGAAAAGCCGGTCGCCATTTCCATGAAACAAGCAACTAGTCTCGAACGCGCATTTCGCAAAACACATTGCCCTGTAGTGGTTAGTTTTCCCCTGCGTGTTTCACCGTTATGCGTCCTTGCGAAAAACTATATTGCCGACGGCGCCGTTGGAAAACCCATACACATAACGGCTCTTAATTACGTTCCATACGGCACGTGTTACTGGATTGAGGGTTACCGCAATTATGAAGTCACACAAGGCTTGTTTTTACAAAAAGCCACGCATGATTTTGATTATATGAGTTATCTGATGAACTCGCCGATTGTTCGTGTTGCGGCCATGGCAAGTTGGGGACAGGTTTTCGGCGGTAATATGCCCGCCGGTTTAACATGTTCGAAATGCAGAAAACGGCATACTTGTTTGGAAAGCCCGGAATACAGGAAACGTCTGGGTGAAAAAACAGCAGACCATTTATGTGTATTCGGCGAAGATTGCGGCTCTCCTGAAACAGGCATAAACGAAGATTGCTCAAGTGCACTCGTCGAGTTCGCATCCGGCGCACACGGCATATATACCCAGGTCTTCTATGTGCGGGGCGATGCAAATGCCCGCGGCGCTTCGGTCAGCGGCTATATGGGTACTGTTAAATTCGATTGGTACGCGAACGAGCTTCACCGAATTCGGCACCATGAACTATTTAACGCGACGGAAAAGGCAACTGGAGACACCGGTCATTTCGGCGGAGATTTGGAACTCGCGGAGGATTTCCTGAATGTCATAAAAGGACGCGGAAAGTCCCGCACAACAATTCAAATGGGCATACAAAGTGTTTATGCCTGCCTCGCTGCAAAGGAGTCCGCCGAAACCGGTAAATTCGTCAAGGTGCGTCAGGTAGGTTAAGATAACTCTAAAACTTACAATAACGGTGTGGTGATTCAGAAAACAATGAAGATATTGGTCGCATACTACTCACAAACCGGTAACACAAAAAAACTTGCCGAGACGATAGCGCGTAAATTGAACTGCGATATAGACCCGATTAGCGATAAAACGGATCGAAAGGGAATTTTAGGCTGGATCTTGGCTGGGCGTGATGCATTCTTCAAACGCCTGACCCATATCGAGCATCAAAAAAAACCGGCGGATTATGATCTTGTCGCGATCGGCTCTCCTGTCTGGGCCGGCACAATGGCTCCTGCAGTCAGACGTTATCTTTCAAATAACAAATGCGGGACCGTCGCTTTTTTCTGTACATATAGAGGTTCCGCCGGAAAAACGTTTGCCGAGATGGAGAAATTAAGCGCCGTGCCAAGAGCTTATTTGGGCCTGAAAGCCGGACGAATCGCAGATTCAAACGATAAAATTGACGAATTCTGTGATGCTCTCAGCAAATAACAGTTGTACGGTCAAAAAACCCAGTCGGCTGCAAGCACAAGATTCCGGCCGGGTTCATTTACACCCGACCCGTGAATGCGGTAGTCCTCGTCCGTAACATTCTCCAGCGCTGCTGAAACCGATAAATCATTGCTTACATCAAAACCAAATCGAAGATCGTACACCGTGTATCCCGGTGTGCCGCCTGGCGGAATACGACTCGTATCCCGCTTGTCCGTAGATGACAGCTTGTCTGCCTTTGCAGCGACGACACAACCACACTCTGCCCAGTACCTGTCCGAATCCCATCGCAATCCCAACCGAGCCGTCGGAGGCATTAGCCTGTCCATCGGCTCTTCCACGAGCACCGGATCAGAAGTCGGATACGTCTCCACTACGCCGTGCAACCAAGTGAATGCCCCCAATACGCTGAAATTCGATATAAGTTTCGCGCTGAGATCCAATTCTACTCCATGAACATATCCGTCCCCTGAATTCTTTTTCGTTACCTCGCGCAAACCGTCTATCGTGCGACCGGTTGGAGTTCGAACAATCATGCCGTCTATGTCGGTGTAGAAATACGCGAATTTTCCGCTCGCCAGCGCCCCCTTTGTTTTCAATCCTATTTCATATGACATGAACCGTTCAGGAGATAAATCCGGAGACGGCGTCTCTATCTCGTCCGTCCTCGCAGAATCCAGCCTCGTCAGATCAGACAGGTTCGGAGCGCGGAATCCCTGCGACACACCGGCGAACAAATTGTGCGATTTGCTATCGTCCAGACTCCATAAGATACGAGCGTTTCCGACAACGGAATCCCATTCGTCATTCACGCGAATCCGTTCCCCGGTATCAGGATCCTGCACTGCCCGCGCATCGGCAGCCGCATAGTCATATCGGCAGCCAATAATTACCTGTAACGATTTGCGCATGGATATTGCGTTCTGAACATAGATTCCCAAGTTATCGTACGTTGCGTCATCGCCAACCGGCCCTTGAACAGCAACGCTCTTTACTGAACCGTCCGGATTATACGCCTTGTTGAAAGAACTAACATCGTCATGATAAGATTCTGTTCCGTAGATCAGTTCACCAATAGGCGTATCGCTCTTAAGCTGCACGAATGCTCCAACCGTATTAACATCAAAGCCCTGGATATCATGTCTGTCGCGTGTTCGTAATCGGTCCCTCTGCTCCGCCTGGCTATGATACGACAGGCCGGCATGCAACTGATTAATGAAATCGTTTGCCTCGTAGTGATGATACTGCAGATATGTCAATTCTCTATTCTGATCATTGGCCCGTCGTAGTTCGTCACCAACCGACAGCCCTTTCCAGTCTATGCCGTATATTGTCTTGTGCGTCCGCCATGCGTCATTGATATCAACACCTTGATGCGCTAATGTCAGCCATTCATTTTTATTTATAAAGTATTCAAGTTTTGCGTCCCAATCCGTTTCATTATATCCGGTTTTTTCCTGAGTACCAACATCAGCTCCACCACGAACATCGCCGAAAGTCTTGAGAGTATAACCCAAATGCACCGTCAGATCATCGGTTGGATGCCCAACCGATTCGACTCGACCGATGTGTGAATTCTCCGCGTCTGAGTAACGGTAATAGACCCGTCTATCCCAGTCGCTTCCGGGACGTAAATCGCGGACGCCTCGCGTGATGGCATGCACTGTTCCTCCGATGGCGTCACTCCCGTACAACACCGAAAAAGGACCGTGCATACACTCCAACCGGCTGACAGATCCGGCATCCACGGTATTCCAATACTGGTTGGGTCCGTCCCTGAATACCGAATTGTTGAGCCTGATATCATCAATGAGAAACAGGGTCCGGAATCCGGTAAATCCTCTTATGTATGGCGATCCTTGTCCGTGCGAAGTCTTCTGAACAAATGTTCCCGTCTTCGTCTTTAGCGCTTCAGGCACTGTGCGAACCGCTTGTTTTGTTTGAAGCTCATCCGCATTCAATACATCTCCGTAGTAGGGCGATAATGACAGCAATCGTTCCTCCCGGGTCGCCGTTACCACTATTGTGTCCTGATCCGAATCAAACGATTTTCCCGTTTCCACTCCCAAGCACAGTCCTGCGGCTAAAAACAATATGGCGCAGCAACGCCCGACTATGTGACTCATGTTCAAATCCTTTTCTACCATTAGCTTATGCTCTTTAACCTCTTAAAACGTCTCGAAGATCAAGTTCATTAGAAATCTTTCAGCGCTGACGAATAAGTATATTTTCCGACATAAACGGGATTCGACCGTTCGGATTTCTCAACCCGCCATCATTTTTCAGAAAACATGTTCGGAAATTAACGGCAGCAATTTAGAAATTGCCAATTGAATCACAGCGGCTAAATAATATATTAAGCACATGAAACGTTCCGTTTCCAATAATCGCAAGCACGTCATCAATATTAACGGCAGAAGAGATCTTGTTGTTGAAGGCGGTATGTCTCTGTTCGAGACTCTCAAGCGGGAACAGATATTCTTGCCAAGCGCCTGCGGCGGCCGCGGCAAATGCGGCCTTTGCAGACTCAAAGTAATCAGCGGCGGCGGCCCATCAAACCAAATAGAAAAATCTCATCTCAGCGCAAAAGAATCGGTCGAGGGGGTTCGGCTCTCATGCCAGGTCAAGGTCGAGAACGATATCCGAATAGAAATTCCGCCAGAACTCTTGTCCATAAGAGAACACACCGCCATTTGCACAAGGATCACAGACCTTACGCACGACATAAAGGAATTCAGGCTTGAACTGAATAAAAACGACGAATTCAAGTACGTGCCCGGTCAGTACATTCAACTGCGTTGTCCGAAATATAATGGCAACGAAGAAGTCTACCGCGCTTATTCTATTTCTTCGAATCCAATGGATCGTAACGCTATAGAACTGATGATTCGGTTGACGCCAAATGGCATATGCACTACATGGTGTTTCAACTACCTCAAGGAAGGCGATATCGTGCAGTTCGAGGGCCCTCACGGAAATTTTTGCCTTTCAGACACAGACGCACCGATTGTTTTTGTCGCGGGCGGATCCGGCATGGCTCCAATTAAATGTATGCTGCATCACATGAAAAACACCGGCAACAATAGAAAGGCAACATTCTTTTTCGGATTAAATCTTGCGAACGAACTCTTTGCAGCCGACTTAATGAAACAATTCGAACGCGATTTGCCGAATTTCTCCTTTGTGCCTGTAATTGCACAACCGGAAAATCAGTCGCATTGGACAGGCGAAACGGGCCTGGTAACCGAAGCTCTTAAACGCAATCTGAAAGACGCGTCTCTGCATGAGGCTTACCTCTGTGGAAGTCCGGGAATGATAGACGCTGCAATTATTACATTAACAGAGCTTGGCATACCGAAAGGAAAAATTTTCTATGACCGATTCGCATAAAATAAAACAACCGCCCGATACACAAGAACTCGATTCAATACTTCGATCTTCCAAACTTGTATCGGGAGGTTTCATGGGCACCGACCAACGTTCTTACGAAAAAGTAATTCAATCGGACGCAGCAGACATTGCGTGTACAGGCAAAACAATAACTGATATTGTGGCTCGCATGCGTGACATCAGCGCCCTGGCAGAACGCGGTCTTGGAGCGAACGTGACAATCAACGAAAATATTCAGGCGTCCGCAACTGATACCAGGGGGAAAATTCCGTGCCCCTGGCAACATCCTGGTCTGTTCAAAAAAACCGTTACCACGGTGAAGCGTCTGAATGCCGACACGATCTTACATTGGTCGGATTTGAGCATTCATCTAATTGAGAAACACGGGTTTTTCCAGGGCTACGGTTCGCCGTTTCGGTTGGCTCCAAAGGAACTTGTTCAAATTATTTTCCCGGCATAAAAAATCGGGGACATAAGCAAAACATCCGATAGTTGGAGAACTTGCAACCCCACCGCACGAACAAGATGCGCAATCAGCGCTATGTTTTCACACGTATGGAAGGCGGTTGCCGTTTCGTGGCCCCAATGTAGTAGAAACCTTCTTCATCCGTGAAGCAATCAATACCAAACCCGGCATTGGAAAGCAGCAGCCGCATTTCCGGTTTGTTCGGCAGGTGATCATGCATAACACATTTATGCTTACTATGATGATCGTTGATCTTTTCGGAGGAGTCGAAATGCGCAATCACCAGTTTTCCATTCGGTTTCAGCGCCCTGTAAAGCACGGCAAGAGACTCAGGTTTGCGATGAAAATGCGGAAAACATGAAAAGCAGAAAGCGGCGTCGAAATATGCTTCCGGCGTTTTCAATTTATCAATACTGGACACGGTGAACGTCACTCGAGAATCGGTGTGTAAACTCCGATTCACCTCGATCATTTTCTCGGCATAGTCCACCTCATGAAGTTTTCCGGACGGACCAATGCGTTCAAGAATATATGGAACCATCACACCGCTACCGCAACCCACATCAAGAATAGTATCTCCGGGTCTCAGCGCCGTAAGCGAAAAGAGTCTATCGAACTCCTTGTCGTAACGGGTATAAGTTCCATTGTCTTGATCCTTGTACCACATATCAAGCCACTGCCCTGCTCGCTCATTAAAAAACTCACGCCTGCTGATATCAACATGCGAAGAGTTTCTGTCCGATTTTTGGGAATGAGAATATAGTTTCCAGACATCAGACTGTCTTTTTGCCGATACCGCGAATGCAATGAGGTATATGCCTGACGAACAAAGCACAATAACAGCTCCAGCCGGAACGTCGAAACGGTATGAGACATAGAGCCCGGCAAAACATGAGGCTATTCCAAATAGAACCGAAAACAGAAACATCGTCTTGAGCCGGTAAGTAAGCTGACGCGCCGCGCCAGCAGGGTTGACCAACAAAGCAAAGATCAAAAGTCCGCCCACGATGTCGAGACTCGCGCTGATAAGCAAACCCGCCAATAGAATTACACCATAGTAGAATACTTTCTCTGGAATTCCACTTGCAGCAGCAACTTCACGGTTGAACAACACAGCGGAGATTTCCTTGAAAAAGACGACCAAGAGCGCCACCGTCGTCGAGAAGATAACAGCGAGGATTGTAATCTCTTTTCTAGATATCGTCAGGATATTGCCCCATATCAGATTCAATGCCTCGCTTTTCGGTCCGGGAATACGTGCAAGCAAGAGAAAAGCCAGGCCCATAGTGGCCGAAAAAATGACCGCCAGCGCGTTGTTTGAGGAAGAACCGGCCTTGTCCGACAAGGGGCCGACGATCAAGCCGGACAATGCGCACGCCACAATCGCGCCTATAAACGGATCAAACCCGCACAATAGACCAATAATTGCCCCCAAAAAAGCCGAATGAGACATGCTGATACCCAGGAACGGAATATCCATAAGGGTCACAAAAACACCGATGATGGAAAGACCTCCGCCGCCCAACACACAGGCCAGCACTGCGTTCCGGAAGAATTCGTGCTGCCAAAGCTCGGTCATGCAGACCCCCTTTCGCGCGAAAACTCCGTCATAAGCTCTTGAAAAATCGCCATGTCCTGTTGCTTGTAAACGTGGGCAAGATTGTCTTCGGTAAAGACGTCTCGGAACCCGCCGTCAAACACAATTCGCGCTTCATCAATAATGAGAGCACGCGTACATTTCTCCGGCAACGACTTCAGGTCATGCATTACGATCAACGTAGTAAGATTTCGCTCAAGATGAATTCTGCTGATCAGGTTAAGACATTCGTGTTGCGCTCCAAGGTCAAGATTGCTGGTTGGCTCGTCCAGTAACATGAGATCGGGCGCCTGGCACAAAGCGCGTGCAATCTGAACCTTCTGCAATTCGCCGCCCGAAAGATGCCCGATGGGTCGTTCGGCAAGACTGTCTATACCGATATCGGCCATTGCCTTTTCAATCGCGTTGCGATCAACATCGCCGAGTCGTTTACCGAGCCCCACAAGACCGAACCGTCCCATAGACACCACGTCGCGCACTGTCATCGGCATTTTAAAGTCAATAGACATTGCTTGCGGCACATACCCAATGCGCTTTCGGAGCTGCCGATAGTTTGATCCTGTTTGGCCAAAGACGCTCATCGTTCCAATCGCAGGTTGCAAAAACCCCATGACAGTTCTCAGGAAGGTCGTTTTCCCCGATCCGTTTGCGCCGATCAATGCGACCAATTCACCTTGATCCAGAATAAGCGAAACATGATCGAGTACTGTCCGTCCACCGCGCCGGACGCAAACATTGTCAAGTTCAAGGATGGCGGACATGGAATTAAACCCCGATAATAGCGCAAAACAGAACTGTATGTTTTGATTTAATGACTGCGGGGCGCTGCATTCGATTCGTCTTCACTCGACCTTTCCCTCTCGTCCTGCCAGCGCTTCAAGAATTGCGTTGCAGTTATGGTCTAATGTTCTGATATAAGGATATTTATCAGTCTCAGTCGAATCGCTCTCCGGAAAGTTGGACAAGAGAGCCATCGGCACATCAAGTTCGCGCGCAATAGTACGCCCCATTTTACCGCCGCTCTGTTTATTGTCTATGACAAGTCTTGCGCGTAATTTCCGACTTTGAGCGACAATCCGGTGCAAGGCGCTGACAGAAACATCCTCGTCGCGCGCAAATTTGGCAACCACTTTGAATCCGAACCATTCTGCAAGATCGCGGTTCATATCCGAACATGTAACAGGTATTCCCTTGTACTTAGCAAGACGCATCTTTGCCGCATTTGCTTTTTGGGCAATAATCTGATTGTATGCGTCTGCATTGCGTGACATTTCAATATTCATTCGCGGCGATGTCTCAGACAGAATGGAAACAACGCGCTGAACAGCCTGCGTGTGAATATCCGGTATCATCCAATTTCCGCTTACATTAGCCCGGACAACCTTTGTTCTCGGGTAAAATTCAATGTCGCCCAGGAACCGTTCGAAACCGTGATAGAGCAGAATGTCGGCGTTCATCAGTTTGTGAACTTCACCGGGCGTCAGATCAAAGTGTCCGGGACACATGCCGAACGGAACGATTGTATGCACGTCAGCGTCCTGCCCTGCCACGGCCGTAACCACCGAGCTAAGCAATGTTGTTGTGCATGTCACGAGTATTTTTCGCTCAACCGCTGTGGCGCCGGCATGGTCTGTGCCTTTGACTGTTGAACCGAACAACAGTCCAACAACCACGAGAAAAGACAGCGACCGTACGGAATACGGCCCGCGCACTGTGCCCGTAATCATTTGGGATGAAGCTCTTTTTTGCCGCACACAATATTCCTATATTTGCGCCTTGACACCCATAGAGACGGTCGTGCCCGGCATTGGGTAACCGGGAATCTGTTCGTAGTTTTCGTCGAGTAAATTCTCTATGCCCGCAAAAACCTCGATGTTTCGACCAGCCCGGTATGTTCCTTTCAGTCCGAACACAACAAAATCGTCAACCTTCAAAATATCACCGCCTGCGAGCAGGTCGCTGTCATAAAGTCCCGCTACATATTCGCCTTCAAGCGATACGGCGATACTGCCGATACGATAACCTAAGACGGCGTTGACCACATGTTCCGGTTTGCCTTCGCGATGGATATTTGGATTATCCGCCGGGCCGTCTTCGATATCTGTATAAGTGTAATGAACCGTGATATTCAAGTCATCAACCGGTTGAACCTCCAACCCAACTTCTATGCCTTGAATAATAAATTCGCCCGAATTCTGGTTGATGGTCATTGGAGGCGGAGCGTCATTGGGGACCGTCTCAATAAAATTCTCTACGTTCATGTAGAAGGGGTTCACAAAGGCGCTCAAGCCGGGGGCAAGGATGTGGGTTAAAGCGACCTCATAACTCCATACTTCTTCCGGATTCAGATTCTCATTATGCGCCGGGAACAAGTGCAACTCGCTAAATCTCGGCTGACGAAAACCCTTTGCGATTTTGGCGCGCGCTGTCGTCGCTTCGGTCGCATGGCACAAAAGTCCAATCTGCGGCAACGCTTCCCATGCCTCGGCATGATCGTCCCAATGCCCACGCAAACCAAGTGTTTGTATCCATCTTGACTTCGTGAATTCGTTGAACGCAAAAATGTCGTGGTTATTGCGTTCATAGGGGCCAAAATCCATGAATCGCGCCGGCATATTGGCCTGCGCCCATGTCGTCCAGTCATCCTGCGGTTCAGCCCACTGGTGCTTAAACTCGTAACCGGCGGTTAAAGTATCTTTCGTATTCCCCTGCTCGTAAATGTCACGTGCGTAATATGTCAAAACTCCAAGAGTGCGGTCTTTTGAGTGCCAGTAATCGTCAATGGAAGGCATGTTGAATTCATGCTCGCCCTCGTTGTGGTAAATGGTAATTAGAAATTTCGAATTGTCCCATTTGCCGATCAGGTCCGCATCCCAGGAATATCGCACGTATGCCATTTCGTCATTGTTCGTGTAAGGAGCGTTTTCCGGTCCCGGATCGCGAGCGGTGTCATCAAAATACTGAGCTGAGAATTCCAGTCGCCAGACATCATTTAACTCATATCCTGTGCGTAACGACAAGAAATCCGCGTTATAAGCCGAATTGTCTCTATAACCATCGGTTTCCTTGCGATCATATGTAATGTAATAATCGAAAGCGCCAATATGACCGCCATGGCGCAGGACGCCATGCAGCGTTTCGTAACTGCCATACGAAAGAACAACACTGGATTCGTAGCCTGGGTCTAACAAGCGGCGAGTGATAATGTTCACTACACCGCCCATCGCATCGGTGCCGTATAGAACGCTTTCAGGCCCTCTAATTACTTCAATACGTTCGACATTCGCAAGCGGAAGCGTCTGCGCGACAGTGCAGCCGAAGAGCGACATCTTTTCCGGCCGACCGTCAATAAGGGTCTGAATTCGCCGCAGGTTAGAGCCCAGCCCGCGGATCTCGATATCCTGCCGCCCGTAAATTGCGTCACGCCGAATATACACGCTTGGCAGATATCCGATTACATCCATAACATAGTTCGCGTTGGATTTCTCAATTTCCGCCGAGTCAATCACGCTTACGGCTGAAGTAATATCCGTCACTTTCCGCTCGATCGCCGTAGCAGTAACAACAACCTCCTGCATGTCGAAAGGTTCTCCGGATCCGGTCTTCTCCGGCTCGGCGGCTGAAACCATCCCCACACATAAAACCACCGGCAGAAAACAAACCGCAATTCCGCTTGCTTTTTCGAGTTTCATTACCAATCCTCCTTCGTGTTACATGTTGGAAAAACGTAACACTATTATTACGACAGGATACCGGTCAAGAATTTTTTGCCGCTTGTTGCTCAACTGTTTCTCGTTTCGATGTCGTTCTTACTGGACGCAATAACGAGAAACCGAAAGTTGAAGCCGGGGAAAGACAGCATCGTCTCGTCTATGCCGAACCCCGTATAAGCAGGAAGGCTTGTTGTGACAGCATTCGGACAATATTCCTTCCGCTTACGACTTTATCTGATCGCTGTCCGTAAGCCGTGACGCGGACGCATTATGCAAACGGAATCGGAATATGGCCAACGTTTGATTAACGCGCATTATCGCACGTGCCGCCGTATAAAGGCTCTTCGTACGCCTGCGTTCTGCTAACCACATAGTACCCGTGGCCGGCTTCGCCCTGGTAGATGATACCGGTTGTATAGTTATTTATGAAAGCTTCCTGCTCCAGGCTATTAGCGAAATGCAACGCTGTGCCATACTGCGTGTATATATAATGTTCTTCACACCCTTCCGGTATTTCCTGACCGCTCCATGCGGAAGTATAACCGCTGCGGATTCCATCCGATGTTCCGTCTTCATTGGTTTCTTCACAACCAATCATTAACATCAGACCGAAACAGACCGAAACAGACCACAAAACCGCCTTCCAGTATTTCATGTTAATCCCCCCTGATACGTTTAATGTCCAGGTTTGTCAGTATGATACGTTAATCGGTTCGATTCGTCAATCTTGAATTGAGACCGTCAAAACCTTGCGAATTAATACAGGAAGCAACGGCTCGAGGCCGCGGGCGACAAGCTCCGCGACTACGACCGGCAATGGTACGCCTTTACAGCATAGCATGACTCATCCCAAGATTTGGGACAGCGGAAAATTCAAAAAGGATGACGGTGAAATCATTGAAAAGCATGCCGATGGCTGGGCGAGATTCGCACGCCACGCGGAGATAAAACAGAACTTCTTGAAAAAGCTATAGGTCAAATAAAGGAACCGTTCACCGTATCCGATATCAGAACTGCCTTCCCCGGTGTAGGCGTGGATCTGATCAGAAAAGTTTTGTCGAAGGGCCTGCATTCATTGGCGCCAACGGCAAAACCATTCCGGCCACTGCTGAAAATCCCATCCTTACTCAACTCACACAGATGAACTCCGAGAACTGGTCGGAAAATTCGGGATAAATTGATCAAAAGCTGACATAAAGAAAACCATAAATACCTTGCAAAACAGAACTTTGATTTCTATTATACAACCATGATAAACAGGTTGGCACAATCTCTAGAGGGGCCCCGGGGTCAAACCAAAGGTTATAAGTTAACTGCTTCATGCGGGCCTGTCCTGCGGGATTTCAGCGTCTAGAGCCTCTTCGATCGACTCAATCAGCTTTCTGCTCTTACTGTCCTTCTCCTTCAGCAGGGCTGCTCTCCTCGCCTGCTGGCTTGCCGCCACACCCGACCCCATACCCAGAACACCCGCAACATCCCGATGCGACATGTTGCTGTATTTCATCAGCATACGCGCCGCTATCGGCCTGAGTATTGAATTCCTTCGCCTTTCCCTCAACGCACCCGTCTCCACCCCCAGATGCCTCGCCACTACTTGCACCACCTTCTCTCTTTCCAGATGCGGCAGTGTCTTGCGCAATGCCACATCTTCAGGCCTGGCCGCCTTCCCCGCAAGCTCAAGGCATGCGTCTCGCGCCCATGCCCGAAATTCGTCTCCACCTATCGCTATCTGCGATCCTTTGAGTATCTCCTCAAATTCGGCGTCTGTTTCCCCTATCCCGCATTCAACATACTTGCGGTATTCCTTTCTCTGCTGCCGCCCCCTTGCTCCTGTTTCCGCCAGTATCGGGCCATATGTGACATACTTCCTTGGTTTTTCCAGCCCAATATAGCCCCGGTAACTGCTCCATTGGTAGTTCCGCAAATACGCGATCCTTTCTCTGAGGGGCCTGTTCTTCTGCCTGCTCACATACACCGGATTCAGG
>JAFGTH010000005.1 GCA_016934225.1 Lentisphaerota bacterium
ACTGGCGGTTGCGGAGGCCGGAGTCGAGCTTGGTGTTTCACGAATAGCCCAGACTGAGATGGACGGCAGCTCTCCAATAACCGCTGATTCCGGATTGGTTGGTGTCAGCGATCATAAGTGGGCATATACTATAGGTACCGACGCAAGCGGTCAGTATGTTGAAGGGAGCGGGACTGTTGATGGGCTGACCAGAAAAACCAAAATTTACGGAGTGGCGCGTGGATATTGGTCCAGATATGCGTATTTCGCCAATTATTATAACTTGCCTGATTCATACGGCAATCCGGGCACGGAAATATGGTTTGTAACAGGTGATAACATCAGTGGACCGGTACACTGTAATTACAACATTTATATTAGTGGACAGCCCATCTTTTACGGGCCAGTGACTTACGTTAACAAAATTCTGACCTCAAATTGGAACGGAACCCCGAATCCACAATATATGGGCGGATCTCCTCAGCGCGTTCCAGAGGTAAAAATGAATTCAATTAATTTTGGGCAACTGAAAGCAAATACAATAACCCGGAACGGTTATGTGTTCACTGGAGATACGGAGCTGAAGTTATGGGTTGATCAGGAAACGAGCAATACCATAATGACGGCAATTCATTATGACAAAGATACGGGTCAGAGGGTTACAAACGACTATTCGATCGGCAAATCCGAGAATAACATGGTTTATGTGGAAACCGGCAATGTTCCCGATCCGGGCGCAGGGATTTGGCAGACGGTTGAAGTGATTGCAACGAATCAGGTATGGGAATTTAGCGACCCGATTTTATCCACCAATACCGACGGATATTGGACATACAGCACAATTATAGGAGCTGGATGGCAAAACACATGGTGTGAGGTAGGCAACCGAGAGTACAAGTGGGGGCCTGGACCACAGCATTGCAGAGTGGGTGGTAGTTATTGGCTGAATCCTGTTAATTGGGAGTACAGAGTGACGACGATTTCCAACGCAAACGAGACAATTGAGACGACAACGAACATATGGGCAATCAGGGTAAATGAAAGCTCATGGCACAACGGCGCAGATGATTGCACGGATTGGCAAATTGTGTGGAAAGGACCCACATGTATTGCAACGTGGCATGCCGCTGGCGAAATAGTGACGAACGGTTACGGCACTAGCAATCTGGTAGAAGTAGTGGGAACCGAATCAATGCAGATATGGATTCAGGACACCAATGCCACGCTGAACAAGATCGGCAATGTATCGGTAGAGGGGACGATATCTCAAGGCATTACGATTATAGCCGACAGAGACATACGACTGACGCATGATTTCTGTTATACAAACGAATACGATACTGGTTATGCCTATACCAATACGGCTTCCGATGTTATGGCAGCGCTTATTTCGGGCGGCGACGTTGTTGTTCAGGACAATGGTGTGGAAGCTGATGGACAGTTTGTTGTTAATGCTTCAATCATGGCAACAGGTTTACAGACAGGTGCGGCGGAGGGAGATTCGCTTGGAATTGACGGTCGTTTTTATGTTGAGAACTACGCAGCCGGTGCTTTAAGGGGCGAATTGACCGTATACGGCGGAATCATACAGAATTGGCGTGGCGCTGTGGGTACAGGAGGGAGCAGCGGCGGCACTGGATTTCTTAAGGACTATTATTATGATCGGCGTTACGGTGATGCCATTGGCAAAGCGCCGCCGGGATGTCCGATGTTTGATGTCTCATTCACCTTTGATAAATGGACCGAGTGGTAACAGACCGTCTGAAAAACATAAGAACGAAGCATAAACGGTAGAGTGCCTCGATTTTATTAGTGTTTTAATGATGGTTTATGCTAATATTATTACAAACAAATTGGAAACATTATCTGGATATCGGAAAATGGAAGAAAAAAAGAAACTCTCGCAAACCATGCGGATTGATTTGATTCCGGATACCCCCACAGAACCGGTCAAGGGTAAGCGAGTGATAATAGCGCAACCGACACAACGGCATAGGTCGGTACAGATTGATTTAGCGAAAGACGCCGTAGTGCGAGGAGCGGATTCTCATTATCAGGAATTATTACAGAGTGTGTATGACGCTGCTCTTATCACAGATCTGGAGGGCAGGATAACGGATTTCAACGTCAGGGCAATGGAGTTTTTGCAGTACAATCGCGAGGAAATGCATGCGCTTACGATCTTTGATGTTATTGCCGGAGCCAATGAATCTTTGATAGAAGACCTTTCCGGAACTTTGGAAGGAGAGCGTTTCACGCTTATTCAGGCTTATTGCATCCGCAAAGACGGCACATTCTTTCCATCAGAAATAGCGGTCAACAAATTGAGGCTTGATGCATTACATCTTTGTTTTTTTGTGCGTGATATAACACTACGCCGCCAGGCTGAAGAAATGCTTCGCACAGAGCATAACGCAATCCAAAATGCAGGCAATGGAATTGCTGTTGCCAATCTGGAAGCCAAACTCGAATATGTCAATCCCGCATTGGCTGCCATGTGGGGTTATGAGGATTCGTCTGAACTTTTGGGAATGGACGTTGATGCATTGTTGTTGGATAAGGAAAAGGCCGCGGAAATGGTGGAAGCTGCAATTAACGATAATGAAACGTGGATAGGGGAAAGTATTGCCACTAGATACGATGAATCAGTATTTGATGTTCAGGTATCGGCAGCCTGCAACCGCAATTCGGATGGCGAACCGGTCGGCATTGTGTTTTCCTTTATGGATATTAGCGACAGGATAAAAGCGCAAGAAGCTATTCGTGAAGCCGAGCGGCATCGTGTTATGCTGGAAAGTCTTGGCGCGGCGTGCCATCATTTGGGGCAGCCTGCGACTGTGCTTTTGGCCAATCTTGGTATAATCCAAAGGAAAATTGATGGAGCTGAGGATGTTGTTCAGGATTTAGTCCAAACCAGCATTGAGGCAGCGGAAACGCTTGGAGAAATCCTGCACAAGCTGAATACTGTGAATGAGTACAAAACTACGCAGTATCTCGACAGGCCAGATGGATCCGATTCTGAAGAAAACAGAATTCTGGATATTTGATATTTATGATGCCGGCATGAGAAAAATCTGGGGATACTACGCGGCTATTTTTCTAAGCGCATTCCTGCTGTTCCAGATTCAGCCGTTAACATCAAAAGCGCTCCTGCCTGTTTTTGGCGGCAGTTATCTGGTATGGGGCGCAAGCATGGTGTTTTACCAGGGCATGCTTCTCGTAGGCTACATATATGCGCATGCCATGCAGCGATGGCTTGGCGTAGTACGCTACTCGCGGTTTCACTGGATACTCCTGATTGCGCCGACAGCAATGTTTCCATTTAGATTTGAGCGGTTTGCCTCAGGCGCTGAAGGTGTTCCGTTGGTTGCCGCAGTGTTCATATTACTCTTTGTTTCGGTGAGTCTTCCGCTGTTGACGCTTTCCACAACAAGCGTTTTACTCCAACGATGGTTTTCGATCTCGCATTCCGAAGGCAGCAGGAATCCCTATGTCCTTTATAGTGCATCGAACCTCGGCTCGATGCTTGGGCTATTGTCGTATCCCGTGATAGTGGAACCGTTTTTTAGCCTGGATTTTCAGGGGTACGTGTGGTGGATCGGCTACGCGCTTATGGTTCTAATCCATCTCAGTTGTGTTCCGAGCCGAGCGAGTAAGGAAGATCGTCGGATGGAGGCAGTAGAGAGTGCCGGCATAGCGCGTGTAGATATAAAAATGCGGGTCGTATGGTTTGCTTTAAGCGCGAGCGCATGTGCTTCATTGATTGCCGTTACGAACATTATAACATTTGATGTCGCATCAGTGCCGTTTTTGTGGGTGTTGCCGTTAAGTGTTTATCTGTTTGCTTTTGTCGTTGCATTCAAGCGGAAGATGTGGTTTCCGGCCTGGTTGCAGACCGGCGTGTATTGGGCCTTGATAGTCGGCGCGCTGATGTATTTGATGAGCCAACTTCGTCTTGCGATTCCCGGCTGGGTATCTATAACAATTCATTTGACGATACTTTTCGTTGTTTGCCTGAATTGTTGCGCAGCTCTTGTACGTGTTAAGCCGACTGATGCAAGACTACTGACCATGTTTTACCTGATGGTGGCCTTTGGCGGCTTTTTTGGAAGTTTAAGCGTTACTTGGTGCATGCCGTTGGTTAGTCCGACGCTGGTGGAATATCCGTTATCCTTTGCCTTGGTCATGTTGTCATTGGCGCTTGCAAATGATGCGCTCGGAGCGGTGTGGCGCCGATCATCTATTGTCGAAACGGCCATTTGCCTGACGCTTGGTGTGCTTGCTCTAACGCTTTTGCCTTGGATGCTGAATCGGTTTTTTGCCATGGACGAGGATCGGATGAGGATAGCCTTAATCATAATAGCAGTGCCCGTTGCGTTGGTACTTCTCAAATTAGTTAACAAGTCTTTACAGTTTGGAATTGTGCTTGTGGCCATGTCGTTGGCGTTTGCATGGACGGAGCAGTTATATGTTGGCGCAGATAGCGTAGTGCGCCACCGTAATTTCTATGGAGTTTACAAGGTTTACGACAAAGGGAATATGCGATATCTTCAGCACGGAACAACATTGCATGGGCGCGAGTATACGCAAGGACCAAAGGCCGGTATTCCTTTATCCTATTTCCATCCTTCAACGCCGGCAGGTCTGATTCTTACCTGTAACAAGTTTTTTTTCCGTGATATCGGTATGATAGGGTTGGGAACAGGCGCGTTAGCGTCTTATGCCGGCGAGGGACAACGTTTTACTGTTTACGAACTTGATCATGACAATCTGCACATTGCCGACAAAAATTTTACGTACCTGCGAACAGCCAGAAATAAAGGTGCAGATCTTCGGTTTGTTTTTGGCGATGGACGTATTTCGTTGCGCAAGGAACAGTCCGATTCGTTGGATCTTATTATAATTGATGCTTTTAACAGCGGATCAATTCCTGTTCACCTTTTAACAGTCGAAGCATTCCAGGAGTATTTTCGGGTTCTGAGAAAGAACGGGTTGCTTTTGTTGCATGTCTCCAACAAGGTGCTTGATCTGGCTCCTGTGGTTTACAGCAATGCCTTGAAATTGAATCTGTTTGTCTGTGAGCAGACCAACATCGGCAATTGCCATCCGGATGCTGATGATACGATATGGATGGCCGCGAGCGAGGACGAAGCAGTAATTGATGTTCTCAGACTCCATCTCCGGTGGTGGAAGCGGTTTGGAAGTGACGACAGCCTGCCCCGGGCTTGGACAGACCGCTACAGCAATATTATTGGTGTAATGATACGGTGGTAGTAGCGAGGCTGCGCAAGTTTATTTTGCCTCTACGAGAACCAGATTAATATTGAGCGAGAGGGTATCATTTGTCGCCTTGATATTGTCAGGGGCGAGTGTTTGCCTGTCTGCGATGATTGTTCCGACAGCCCAACTCTGTGGTGGATGCAGCCTGGAACCCGGTGCCAGCCGGGTCTTATACGATGTTAATCCCGAGGCAAGCTCCAGATCAATGAGGTAATCATTATGACAATTCTTAATTTTTCTCCAGAAAAGCGTAATAGGCAATGCGCCATCACTCAATTGTGTGTGAGTGGTGAATCCCAAAAGCTGAATATTCGTTGTGCACGATTGATTTACATTCGTGTTCAGGTTCAGGGGTAACGCACATTCTTCAGTAAGCAAACTTACAGAAACCCCGGTATTGGCGCCCAGCAATAGAATGCTTTCGCGTTGGCTTATGACGCGCCATTTGCTTTCTTCAATTGCCGCCAGCAGGTTTGTGTATTGGGTCGGCCCGTAAAATCCATGTGTTGAGAACGTTAGGTGGTCCATCGTATCAATCAATATATAGTCAACCTCGGGAACCGGATATCGAATATCGGAAAGTGTGTAATAACCATCGTAGACATGATGGAGCGAGTATAATTCTTTGTGGTTTGCAAGTTTGGGAAGGAAGTTGAACGTGGCCATTACTCGAGCGTCTGGCGGTATCTGCCGCAGGAACGAATTGCCGAACTTCCGCATTGTGGGATCATACGATTGCGGTGACAGAGTATTCATAACGGTGGTCATGGAGCCCATTGAGATTATTGCGGCAATAGGAAAGATGATCAGTGTTGTTAGCAGCGCCGGTGCAACAATGCGGTGTTGACTATTGCGAGCCTTCCGTATTCCGTAAATACAGCTAAGGAAAATGAAAGGTATGAACTCTGCCTGATAATGAAACAGGATTGTTGATTCGCTCGCTCGTTGCGAGAGCATGCGTTGTGCTCCGACGAACAGCGCCGGCATCAACCCGGTTGGCGCGAGAATACTGGTGTATGCAACTGGAGCCAGAAGTGCATTTAGAAAGATCAACTTAGCCGATGACAGCGCAAAAGAGCATGTTCTGATCGGGTGTAGCAAAATTGTGCTGAACACATCGGTCAAAGAATTACCTAAATGGCCATATAGCCTCGTGAATTGAATCATGTTGTTGTTAAGTCTCGGCATTACGATGAAAATCATGAGTACGAAATAGATGGCGCCGACTATGGCAGGTGTCCAGATGTACCGTTGCGGAGCTTTCTCGATTGCGGCATAAGCGCCCCACGCTATGGCAACAAGTGATATGTTCTCCTGACATAACATGCTCAGAAAAAGTAATATGATAAAGGCACTGAACTGACGTCGTTTATAGGTCAATGTTGTCCAGATCAAGAATGGTACGGCCAGAGCCACCGGATGAAACTCATACAGGTTCAAATATATCAGCGGCGGATATGCCAGATACAGGATCGCTATGCCGGCAGCCCATCGTTCCGAGAGTTCTTTTTTGCCCAGCAGGTAGATGCCCCATGCGCCACAGGCAAGTGACAAGGTCTGGAGATACAGGAGGATCAGTGGAGATGGAAAAACGGCGTATAAAGGCGCGAATGCATAGAGAATCAAGGCCATATGATTACCCAGAAATGGAATGCCGAGAATAGAGCAGTCCGTTGAACCTCTGAGTATGTTTCTGACACTTTGGGCGTGATGAGCCAGATCAAAATCGCCGTAACCGAAGAAATGAAATTTGATATGACAAGCAGCCGACAAAGACGTAATGTAAATGCCGATTGCCAGTATTACCATGATGCCGGGACTGATTCTTCTCATAATAAGACCAATAAAACAGCAGATTGTTTTGGCGTCATGTTATGATGTCAATATTTTCTGTATGACTGAATTCAGGTTGAACGGTACTCACAGTATCTCAGAATTGTAAAGCCGGAAACAGGCTAGTGATTTGCGGTCTATTTTTCGCTTTGAGTGTTATTTATACATTGGGCCAAGTTTGTAGAGATGCATGGATTGTTGCTCAAGATTGAACATATTCTTTAACCGAAGCGCTGAATCATAATCTGATGCTGCCATGCGACTGGTATTCAGATAGACTGATTGGCCGTTGCGAACAGCTGCCGCTATCGCTTCCATGTTCTCTGTCGCGACGAATGGGATAACCTCTTTTGCGCCTGATTTAATCAGTCCGCGGCACCGATGGTCGGACCAATGGGACGGTAACGGGTGCGGATGCGCGATTCTTTCGCTGACAAGGAGTTTTGACGCGTATTCAACTGAGCGAGAAAACGGAATCACTTTGCGATTAGTTCCTGTTCCGACCATAAATTCCAGATATACCGGATTGATGGACGAGATTATCAGCGCGTCATTAGGGGTATAGCTGCAGATATTGTCGGCGGCGATGCGCTGGATGGGCAAGTGTTCAGGCATGGCGCAGCGTACGGCGATTGCGATAACCAGCAGCAACATTTCCGCCACCAACAATGCGCTACGGCTGATATGCGGCAGAACAACGGCCAGAAGCGAGCCGCAGAGTACGGCAGTGATGCACAATACAGGCAGGAAAAATCGCGCATCAGGAAAGAAATATGCCGAATGAAAAAGTATGATTGGGCCGGAGCTAAGTATTCCGAACAATGCGATATCACCGGCTGCTTGCAGGGCAACACGCCTCTCCTCGTTCTTTCGTTTTTTGCACAGCAAGAACAGAACGGTTGCGACCAGAATCAATGCTGGAGCTCCAGATGCCAAAAAGGCTGCCGAATTTGCAGACAGGTACCGTATTGAGAATACAAGGTTCGGATAATCGTATGGAACCGCACACCAATAATTGTATCCGCTTCTGAAGGGCGATCCGAACACTTGTAAGTTGTAGAGCATGGAAGCAACAGATAGAGCGAACAGAGGGAACAGCAAACAAACAGTTTTGGTAATCGTCGAACGGAATGGACGCAATTGAGATGTATGATACAGGAAAGGAAGAATTACAGCGCCGGATACCGGTCGCAGGGATGCGCACACGGCGGCAAGAAACCCGGCCAACAGGTACACATTGAGCCGGTTTGATCGTGAACGACGAACATGAAGAAAAAGAGCGCATGTGACTGGTATAAGCGCGGCGCAAGGAACATCGGTCATGATATGTGCGCTGTATTCCCTGTATAAAGAGAGCGAAACAACCGATGTGGCCGAGAGAATGCCGCCCACGGCGCCGGCGACCTGTCGTCCTAGGTATGTTGCTGCAAGGATCCCGAGGATGCCCATTACGGTGACAGCAAAAATACCCGTGCCGATACCGCCTCCAGTTATAAGATATACGGGAGCAAGCAACAGAACTGAGAACCACGGAGGATATCTTGGTGGCAATTGTTGTCCATCAATCTTGATGCTGTATTGCCCTGCCGTAGCAAAATGGTATGCTGCAATGGCATATTCAGTGGAATC
>JAFGTH010000049.1 GCA_016934225.1 Lentisphaerota bacterium
AAATTTTGAATAGAAAAACGCTTTTGGGCAATATTCCTTTGTCTGTGCTTTGGTCCTTGTCTGGGGCCGGCAATACGCCGGGCCAGGTAGTTGATGTAGACGCGCCAATGCGATAAAGTTCCGATGACGGTCAGAAAAATATTGAGATGTTATTAGGATCCAATTTGATGGAAGACACACAGGCATCACGCGAAATCAGGCACGGCAAGTTCCTTGCCCGGGGCGATCCGGAACTAACATGGGGCTGGGGAACGCCCGCCGGGCGCGTACGAGCATTGCGACGCGCGGAACTGATAGCAAAAAAAGCGATGCTCGGGCCAGGCGTCCGTGCACTGGAAATTGGATGTGGCACCGGTATGTTTACCGAAATGTTTGCAAAAACAGGAGCCGACATCGTGGCTGTGGACATATCCGCGGATTTGTTGGAGAAGGCACATAAACGCAACCTGCCGAATGATCGGGTCCGATTCGTGCGAAAGCAGTTCGAGCAGTGTGATACGGAAGGTCCGTTTGATGCAGTAGTCGGATCGTCAGTGCTGCATCACCTGGCCATGCCAAGCGCTTTGGGAAAGATTTATGATTTATTGAAGCCTGGCGGCGTGATGAGCTTCGCCGAGCCCAACATGTTGAATCCGCAGATCTTTATAGAACGGAAATTCAGACGATTATTCCCGCGTGTGTCGGCGGATGAGACGGCTTTTGTGCGATGGCGCTTGGCTGCTGTGCTTCAGAAGGAAAAATTTGCCGATATTCGAATTGTGCCTTTCGATTGGCTGCATCCGTCTGTGCCGAGATCTCTTGTAGGCGCGGTATCGAACTTTGGACGGGCACTTGAGAGAATTCCGGTCCTCCGTGAATTTTCAGGATCGTTGCATATAAGCGCGGTTCGTCCGTCTGCGGGTTCAACCTGATTATCGTTTATAGATGTTTATTTTATTGCCGTGGCGGTATGGCGCCTTCTCAATTTGGAGCGCAGGAACCAATTAAAACACACGCCGAGCAGCAAAAGGCAATGACTGAAAGGTTTCATCTTTGATTCTCCGGCTTTTCTGGACTTGTAATGTACAGGCACCTCAACGATATGCAGCCCGTTTTCCGCCGCGCCGAACAGCAGGTCGAAATCTCCCCATTTATCGTTGCCCATATGAATGCGCCCATAATCGGCGCGTCGGAGCGCCTTGGTTCCGCAGAGAGTATCGCTGATGCGTTGGGAAAGTAACCACGAAAGAACGATGCCAAAGAAGAAATTGCCGATTTTATTCAGAAGACGCATTGCCTGTTTTTCCGGCGGGTAAATCATTCTGGTCCCGTTCGCAAACTCGCCGCAGCCTTCGGCGATTGCCCGGAAAAATATCGGCAACTCCTCCGGAGGGACGGTCATGTCGGCGTCGAGAATCATGACGATATCGCATCCCGCGGCGTCAAACCCTTTTCTTACGGCATAGCCCTTTCCTTTGTTTGTTCCATAGGAAATGACTTTAATCCTTCTGTCGGACGATGCCGCTTGCTCGGCAATACGGAGAGTTTCGTCAGTGGAACCGTCATCAACGATGATGACCTCAGTTTTGTTGCCTATCTCAGGTATGCGTGATACGCATTGCTCTATGTTATCTTGTTCGTTCAAACACGGCACTATTACGGAACAGCTCAGCGGTGATGAGAAATCGCGCTCGTAATGATTCACTTTCTCGGCTACCAGCGTTTGAACAGCACAGATACAGTGAAAGGCGTTAAATCTTGCGGCGATACGATTCACCTTGTCGGACAGCAGCGGAATACGTTTAGGGATCAGGAACCGTGCGCTTGTCTCGATCGTCCGGAAGCCACGCAGTGGCAGAAAGCCGGCCAGAACTTGATTAGGAAGAAAGCTGTGTTCGCCTTCCGGCATTTTCATCTTGAATAATTCCGCCAGTTTGTACAACGGCTCCCATGCCGGGTTCATAGTAGTAATGCATAAGCGGCCTCCTTTGCGGAGAAAAAGATTTGCGTTTTCAAGCAGGTTGAGAAGATCGGCGCAATGGTCTGCCACGTCAGCAAGAATAGCCACGTCGAAAGTGTGTTTCTCGGCGAGAGGAGTTTCACAATCATGAACGCGGAATTCAATTTCAGGAAATTTATTGCGAGCAATGCGAATCATATTTTCTGAGATGTCCACCCCGAGTTTGTGTTTGCCTCGCACAGCGGCGAGAATGGAACCGGTGCCGCAACCGATATCCACCACGTTGTCGGTTTCTTGAGTATTCTCTCTGAAAAAGTTCTTCAGGCAGTCGTAGTAGTAGGAATTACGTTTCTTCCATTCGTCATATTTCGGCGCGATAGTATTGAAATGACGCGCGATCTCGTCCTTGTTCATGACTTCCTCCTAAATATCCGATTTCGCCGCAGGTTCGTTTATATTCATAACCGGGTGTTGAGCCTGTTCTAATTGTGCGCGGAGTTGTCGCACGTTATTTTGCGACGGGATATCGTTTGGATTGTGTTTCGCCGCCGTTTCGAAGCAAGTCAGCGCATTGTCATATGCGCCAAGCCTGATATGTGCTATTCCCATCAAATTCAGCGCCCGCGCATGTGTCGGGTCCAACAGCAGCACTTTGCCTGCGCACTCGATTGTTTCTTCAAATTCACCAAGTTCAAGCATGCAGGCGGATACATAGGACAGAATCTCCGGATTTCTGACTATTGAATAATTGTATGCCTGAGCGTACAGATATTTCGCGATTTCATAATCCTTTGTGCGAAAGTGCCACAGTGCATGCGCTCGTAAAATGATGACCATGTTTTCTCGGAAATTGGCTTTTGAATTTGTTTCGAGGCGAAATTGCGGTCGCGAAAGCAGTTCCTTCCAGTATGTAATTTGCATATCGCGATCATAGATGTGACTGGAATTCAACCGAAAGACAATGCCGTTCGGATGAACGATAGTCCAGAACGCGGCAAATTCAGGCATGCCGACAAACACAACGGGCGACAGCCTGTCATTAATCAGACCATGTTGCGTTAGTCGGGGTTCAAGGTATTGTTCGGGGTTCGATTGGATAAATTCGCATATCAGATTATCTGAAAGTGTTGCTTGTCGCTTATTGAGCAAGGCCGTCAATTTGTTATGCCCATTCTCCGACAGTTTGAGTACGCGCACATCCTGTCTGACGTTTTCGCAGACTTTCATGTAGAACATTGTGAAAAGAGCATTGTCATACCAGGGGAAAATCCATGCGTTCTCAGGGCTGCATTTCAGGATCTCGAGAGCGAATTCATGAGCGTGAGAGAAGTTGCTATAGTCGCATTTGTCCGCGCGTGACAACGCAGTCCAGCCAATCGCAGACAACACCATCAATGTGACTATTGTTATTGTGCATGAAGAGCTGACGAGACGAGGAATTCTGGCATGTACTGACGTGACGAGCTCATGGAATCCGATGCCGGAAAATAGAGCGATTATTGTGTACAAAGGGATATGGAATTCATGCAGCACATAGGTTGTTATAAAAAAATCGTCGGCTGTCAGAACTGAGGTTGTGGCTTGCATCAGCATCATAAGAATACCGTACGCCAGAAAACAGGCTGTGACGACGCTTGTCATGAACCGTTTTCTTACAGTGGAAGCGGCGAACCCGACGGTGGCAAGAATGAGCCAGCCAAGTCCAATTTGCTCCGCAAAATCGTATGTGCGGAGCCATTGTGCGATAAAATGAATTGATCGGGCAGAGAAGCGCATTGGGCCCCATTGGTTTCTCCGCAGCGACTGTAGGAATGCCGGCAGTGACTCTGGGTTGCCCCAGTCCAAGGGAGGGTCGGCGAGTGATCTAAGGGGCAGGTATAAGTAGATACACAGACCACACACGAACATTGCCGAGGTTTTCAGAACAAGTCGCCAGTCGGCGAGTATTCGGATGCGGGTGATTACAACAGCCAGAGCAATAACAGGCACATAATAGAGCAGTGCCATATAATTGCCTGCACCGATCCCAAAAATGAATGCAATCCAGACAAGCATTCTGTCGGCATGTTGATCATTTGATAATGTGGCAACGTGCCATTTTCCCAGCAATAAAATGATTAAAACAAAGAACATGGAATTGAGAGTATATATTTCGGCTTGTACGGCCTTTTCCCAAAATCCCGGCGCTATAGCCAGTACTAAAGCCGAAACAACTGCGGAGAGTTGCTTCCACCATTGTCCAATGGCTGGTTGCTGATGGCCGACCCATTGCAATACGACGAAATACAACAGGAGACAGGTAACAGTCGCAAAAAAACCGCACATGATATGTACGCGAAACGCGGGGCTGCCCACAGGCACACGTGTGGCAATATATCCGAGTATACACCATGTCGGCGAACTGGGCGGATGCGGCATGCCCAGGCAATATGCCCCTGAAATGAGCTCGCCGCTATCGTGGAAGGTGCATTCCGGCGCCGCAGTAACTACGTAAACCGACAGAATAACTGCTGATAGCAGAAAAGGGACAATAAGAGTCGTATGATGCTTAAACATGCTGTTATCTGCGTGCGGCTGTTGATATTATCCGATAACAATACTTTATCCGCATGATATATCAAGCTTATACGATTTTATGCTTTCGTCCGGAGCTGCGTGAACTTGCTTGAGCAGGAATCAATTCTGTTTATAATGCTTGTTTTTTTCGGGATCTTAGAATTGATCAGGCTTGGTCGGGTTGTATCAATCTCCGCCGTGGTGACGGAGGATGCTTCTCGTAGTCTGACCATTGGAGGAAATATGAGTGTGGTTTTGCAGACAACTATTCTGCTTGTAATTTCCAATACTTTCATGACATTTGCCTGGTATGCCCATCTCCAGAATATGGCGCACAAACCGTGGCTGATGGCGGCGCTTGTGAGTTGGGGCATTGCTCTATGTGAGTATTTGTTTCAAGTGCCAGCGAACAGAATCGGTTACAGTGCGCTTTCCCTGTCGCAGCTGAAGATCATGCAAGAAGTGATTGCGCTCACGGTCTTCATTCCATTTGCCATTTTTTACATGCGTCAATCCTGGTCATGGAACTATATATGGGCAGCGCTTTGTCTGTTGGGCGCCGTTTTCTTCATTTTTACCGTACCAGGAAAACCGATATCTGAACCGCCGAGTATCGTTCGTTCAGAACCATTAGCACAACCGTTACGGTAGTATTTGAAGAGAGATATCAGTTGTCTGTCCTTGATCTTGTAGCTGTTCTGCCACAATATCTCTGCGTCGCGATGTAATGGCGGCTCATATTACCGTTTTGGACTGAGTAATTGTCTCGTTTTATGATGAATAACTTCATGTTTGATTCAAGCGCTTGTTTTGGGCGCAATTGCGCGGAAGAATCATTATGAATTTGATAAAGATAGCCTTTGCAGGACTTGCCGAGCGCAGGGCACGCACCTTAATTGCCGTATTGAGCATCAGCATAGGGATTGCGTCTTTCATTATCCTGACCGGATTGGCGGGTGGTTTTCAGAAAGCCGTCAAGAATACCTACGCGGATCGCGGAACCGATATCATCATTTATGAAAAAGACAAACCGACGATTGTAACGAGTGTAATCGGCCAGGAAGTCCTCGTGGATATCAGCACTTTCACAGGGGTCAAAGAGGTCTCCGGTGTAGTAATGGACTTCATGAAGTTGAACGGCCGGCGTGTCATTGCCTATGGCTGGGAAAGCAGCTCGTTTTTGTTCAAAGACAAAAACATAAAATCAGGCAGGAAATTCCGGGATGGAGCCATGGAAGTAATGCTGGGCGATATTGCCGCCAGGAATTTCGGCAAAACCGTCGGGGACAGCATACGGATAGGAAAAGAACGGTTTGAGGTTGTGGGCATCTACTCGAGCAGAAGCCTTTTCGAGAGGGGTTCCATCCTCCTCCCCATCGGAGAACTCCAGAGAATCAAATCCGCTAAGGACAAATTGACCATTATAGATATCGTCGCAAGAGAAGATAAAGATCCGCACGGACGACAGAAAGAATTGACGCGCCTCAAGGAAGCTATCAAGGCAAAATATCCTTATTTGGCGGTTGAGACAAGTGATGAACTCTTCAGTGAGGAGAGCGATATGCTGCCGATGGCCCAAGGTATTGCATGGGCCATTTCGGTCGTGGCGCTTGCGATGGCGATTGTCGGAACGATGAATGTGATCATGATGTCCGTACTTGAG
Organism: Lentisphaerota bacterium; assembly: GCA_016934225.1. Taxonomy (GTDB): domain Bacteria; phylum Verrucomicrobiota; class Kiritimatiellia; order UBA8416; family JAFGTH01; genus JAFGTH01. The sequence goes on from JAFGTH010000049.1 coordinate 6,159, forward strand.
AAGACAAGGGAGATAGGCATTTTAATGGCTGTCGGATGGAGCAGGCTCAAGATATTCAGATTGATAGTCTATGAATCGCTTATAATCAGTATGATCGGCGGTGTGGCGGGGATTGTATTAGGCTTTATGGCGCTTGAGTATCTTCTCACGTTTCCGTTACTGGAAGGACTGATTGAAATAAGTTACAGTATCGGACGCATGACCGCAGTATGGCTTGCGGTTATCATCGTTGGGGTTTTATCAGCGATTTATCCTGCGATAAAGGCGATGACTCTTTCGATTGTGGAGGCTTTGCGATATGAGTGATATTGCCGTTCAGACAAGAAGGTTGTGCAGGCGTTACGATGACGGCAGGGTGCAGGCGATTGAAGACGTTAACCTTTCAGTAGCAAGAGGTGAATTCGTGGGAATAGTTGGCCCAAGCGGATGCGGAAAGACTACCTTGCTCAACCTTATCGGCACTCTTGACGCGCCAACGAGCGGCGATGTTCTTTTTGATGGCAGGCAGTTGAAACGAAGAGAGCATGCTAAGTTTCGCTCGTGTAATATCGGATTCGTATTCCAGAGCTATTATCTTTTGCCTGCGCTTGATGTGTTGGAGAACGTAATAGCGCCGTTCGTGCCGGATTTTTGGAGACGCGGCATGTCGCGCAAAATCGAGGACGCAAAGCAATTGCTTGGACTTTTGGGGCTTGAGAACAGGATGCGCCACAATGTAAGAGATCTTTCGGGCGGGGAAAGACAGAGAGTGGCGATAGCGAGGGCGTTGATAAATAATCCAAACTTAATTCTTGCCGATGAGCCGACGGGGAACCTGGATTCCGAGAATGGCAGGAAGATACTGGAAACTTTCAAAACAATGCATCAACAGGACGAAAAGACGATTATTATGGTTACCCACGACGAAAACATCAGACACTACGCTGGCAGGATTATCGCAATGCTTGACGGCAGAATAGACGAAGGAAAGAAATGAAGAGCTTTGGATTGATGAAGGATTTGCTGTGTACCTATGTGGCGTTGAGCGGCGAAGGGACTCGCTTCATTCGCAGATTGAAGCGAATGACAAAGGGGAGGGAATCGTCACGGCTCAAGCAATTTATGTTCAGCGAGGAACAACGAGCCGCTACATTGCGGATGCTAATAAGGTGCGACAGATGTTTTTCGGAGGTTATAGATAAGGATACATGCAATTTAATAAAAAGAGATCGGTCCGCGGTCTACGGAAGAATGATTCCGTTTGCGTGGGCAACGCTCGGATTTCACTGCAGAATACTTGATGCCTTCGGTATCGCGCATGACGCCGCTGCTGAAGAACGCTCAGTATTTACTGCCTTTGCTCACCGGGAATGGAATGACTTGATTGACGAATACGGGTTTTCTTTTCGAGATATTTATCGAGCTTCGGAAACCCAGGAAGAAATACCTCACCAACTTATTCTCGTAAAGAAACTGCGACAGAAACAGAAGAAGATTGCGCCGCCGGAAAAATTTGCCAAATACTGCGAACATCTTAAGAACTATCAAGAACTGGCCCCATTAACGGTCAGAGACAATGCTGAACTTGCCGAACGGGTGGTTTCGGAAGGCGCATTGTATATCGCGCGGGCGCATGTCTATCTTATGGTGAAAGATGTTCCGCGTGAGCTCGAGGAAGTATTGGTTCCTGTGTCAAAATGGTTCTCGTCCCTTGATGAATTGACTGATATTGAAAGCGACCAGACGTCGCGGCGGATAACTTTTATGAGCCTTGTGTCGGATCCGGAAGAAGAGATATGGAAACAATGCCGAAATTGTGTGGATGCATTCAGGCAATTGGCGCCTCATCCGGAAAAGATGATTGATTTTATTGAGATAACCACACGTTCCGTGGTCAATGGCAGGGGAGACATCCTTGACATCGAAAAACGCCTGGCTACTGCCTCTTGAGAAGACAGGACAAGCCGCCGGGTAAAAATCCGGAGAAAGCGGTCTCTCGAAATCAAACCAAGACTGACAGCTTGCGCATTTCGTGTTCACGGGCATATATGACAATGTCCAGGATATCCTTGAGCCCGAGAAGATACACTTCGGAATCGCCGGCATGATGACGCAGATATTCCTCAAGTTCGTCATAGTGACGTAAAAGAAGCTGTTTTGGGTCGGCCGATTGATTGATGTAAGTAGGTTTTTTGCCGATCAGGTCCTGTTGATAATCGTAGTAATCATCCATGCAGGCAAAAAACTGAGAACTTACTTCTAGCGCGGCAATTAACTCATGCGGCAGATCGTTAATCATAACATACATATCCATCAGAAAACTCATTAGTGACTTCCTGAAAATTGCGTCCTTTACGCTGTGCGGATCCACTGGCGTGCTTTGAGCAATATGGACATCCTCCAGAAGTCGGTAGTAGTTGGGAAAATCCGCTTGTGGCGCCAGGGAGTGAATTACTCCGCGCAAATGATCCAACAGGAGACAATCAGGGTCCTCGTTATTTGTTTCATGATTCGTGCCTGCTGACAGAACGTCCGGGACAAAACGTTTCTCGTCCAATAAGTCGTCATAGGTACGTTTCAAAAAAGCGAATACCGCACAGCGTTCGGCTGCAGCCGCGTTGACGGATATGCCGAATGCTTTCAGAAAACTGACATGTTCAAATAGAAGCAATACAGCAATCTTCATAAAACGATAGTAGATCTGCCGCTCGGTTAAGGAGCATTGCGTGATATACCAACGAGGAATGAATTTCTGAAATGCGTGATCGCTGCTGCGTATATGTCTGAACCACATACGTTTATTTCGGCGCAACATCCGTTCGATAAGCATGCGCATGCCTTTGCGTGCATCGGAATTACAGTCTGCAATAAGCAGTTTGCGGAAATAGCCGAGCAGCCTTTTTCCGTCAGCAGAAAGAGACAGATAAAACGGTAAGTCGGCAACGAGGCTTAACTTCATTTATACGGGATTAAATTGTTTTTTCAAGATGTGTATATGATGAGGCGACATAAAACGGCTGAGTTTCTTCTCGCCCAGCTTGAGAGCCTGAACTCCGAAACACATCGGATCTTCCCCAAAGTAGTCATTCATAATAGTAAGAGCTTTGCCGCGGCAGCCGTAACATAGGCCTGATTTGCTATATTTGCAATCACGGCAATATCCGCGCAACTTGTGATAGATATTCCGTGTGTCATGCAGCAAAGAAGATTGCCTGAGCCGAGATTCAATACGCGTGTCATGAACATTACCCACCTTGATTGGGGCCCCGGAACAGATGCTGAGGTCGCCGTTTCTTTCCAGGAATAGTCCTTTTGCCCGAGTAAGTTTGTTGCAAGTGGAAGGAAACACACTGCCGTATGGTGTTTGCCAAAATCGCGCCGCATAAGCCTGCTTTTTATCCAGACCGTAACGCAGCGAAAGGTTCAGCAGCGACAAATTATAAATATCCCGCACATATTGTTCTGTAGTAAAGCGCAACAGATGATCATTTTGTTGGTATCTTCGGCTGATCACCGGGGTTTCGACAAATGGAGCAATGTTATTGCGAACGCACTCGCGCCAAAAGAATCGCAAATCGCCGCGATTGACTCCTGTATAAAGGAATTCCGCTAATACTGTGGCATGTGGGTAATGCCGACGAACTTGTTTTACTAATCGCCATGCGCGACGGATTGCGGAATAAGCGTCTTTCTTGCGTATCAGGGTTTCGACAGATTGCCGCCGGCCCCAATTTTTCATGAACAGAATGCCCCGATTGTCAAATAAAGCCTTCAGAACCGACGCATTCAAATATATTCCCGATGTAGCCA
>JAFGTH010000006.1 GCA_016934225.1 Lentisphaerota bacterium
GAAAAATCGGTTTGCCGGGTGTGTGTTCAGAGTCTTTCTCCTTGACCCAAATCGGGTGATACCCCATCAAATCAAGCTTCGCGAGAACGACAATATCTGAATCGGCTTCTATTTCACCTTTAACGGTTTTGCCCGGACCCATTTTGGCTTTGTAAATAAATTTCATGCCGATACCAAACAGAAAGTACCCTGCAAAACACCGCAATGAACACGGATTTTTTGTCTGTCAATCATTCTGACTTTGTCATCCTGCTCCGCATCAGGTGAGTCGGGACGGCATTTTGCCCTGCTGTTATCGTTAAATTTGCCGCCGGATCTCCGTTTATGAGTCGCAAGTCATAATAGGTGAATACAGGTTACAAGCGAAACGACACAATACCGTGTTGCTTGTGTTGTCATACACTTGTTACCCTGAGAAGTTCTTCCATCGTGGTTTTTCCAGCTGCTACTTTCTCTTCTCCATCCTGTGCGAGCGTCTTCATTCCCATGGAATCTGCTTTCTTTCGAATCACAAGGGCGGATGCTCTTGCCGATATAAGCTCCTGTATTTCTGGAACCATAGGCAGAAACTCAGCGATGGCGATACGACCCTGGTATCCGCTATTGCCACATTTCTTGCAACCGGCGCCTCTGAAAAGCTTCTTCCCGTCAGATTCATAAGATTCCTTGCAGTGCGTACAAATGACCCTGACCAGCCGTTGCGCTATGAATACCTGCACGGTTGGGGTAATCAAGTATGGTTCAATACCCATATCTACCAATCTAACCGCGGAACTTGAAGCATCGTTTGTATGAAGAGTGCTGAGAACCAAGTGACCGGTCATAGCGGTCTGTATGGCAATTTCCGCTGTCTCGCGATCTCTTACCTCGCCAACCATCATAACATCCGGATCGTGTCGAAGCATGCTTCTCAACGCATTGGCAAACGTAAGACCGAGCTTCGGGTTGATCTGTGTCTGAGTAATACCATCCAACTCATATTCAACAGGGTCTTCAACCGTTATTATCTTTCGGTCTCTCGTGTTTAGCGTACTCAAGCACGCATAGAGCGTTGTGCTTTTACCGCTTCCTGTCGGACCGGTCACGAAAATTATGCCATGAGGACGCATTACAAAATTCTGTATGGCAGATAAGTGCGTTTTAGAGAACCCGAGATTGGCAAGATCGAACAACATTGTTGACGGCAAAATTCTGATAACAATGTCTTCGCCATGAACAGCCGGCACTATTGAGATTCTAAGGTCATAATTATCATTGCCGATCTTGACCCTGGCGCGGCCGTCCTGAGGCAATCGTCTTTCCACAATATTGAGCCCCGACATCAGTTTTATGCGCGACACGATGGCCGGATACAGCAGTTCGATTTTCTTTGGAATACTGGTATCGTACAGAATTCCATCTATCCGGCGCCGGACAATTACGCGTTCTCGATGGACTTCAAAATGTATGTCCGTGGCTCGGTCTTTGATAGCTTCTTGCAGAAGTTGGTTAACAAGTTTGACAACAGACGCATCCTCGGCCATACGTTCGAGATCGTACGACTCCGCCCTATCCGCACCATGGTCCCGTTCTCCTGAATCCGCGAGGATTCTCTCCACCGTTTCTGCGCCCACGCCGTAGTGTGTTCTAAGCGCATTCCGTATGTCGGCTCGGCACGCCAACACGCGCTCCACTCTCAAACCAAGGTTCGTCTCTATATCTTCCACGCATGACGTATCGAGCGGATTGGAAACGGCTATGGTCAACACTCCGTCTTCAATCTGCACCGGGACAATGCCGTAGTGGGAAGCCAGTTTTGCAGATACACTTCGGACCGCCGAACTGTCTATAGGCATATCTGAAAGCAGCACAAACTTTAAACCGTGTTGATTAGCCATAACCTTGAGCAAATCGGCTTCATCAATATAGCCGGAATCCACCAAAACTGCCGGTAGCGGCTTGAAAGAAGCACGAGACAATGCCGATGCAATGCTCAAATTCGCTTCGGAAATCAAGCCTCTACGAATCAATTCTTTTTCGAGCTGCATTTGGAGCCTCCAGGCGAATGGGGTAAATCGCCTCTACTCGATCGCCCCAATCATGTAGAACTCTTCTTCCGGTCTGTCATCCATTCGGCCATCCACGATCTTCTCTACGCTGTCCAGTGTGTTTCCAACCTTGACATATTGCCCCGAGCGACCTGTGAATGATTCGGCTACAAACATCGGTTGGGTCAGGAAATTCTGCATTTTTCTCGCCCTTTCGTAGAGAACACGATCCGCCTTAGACAATTCGTCTATGCCGATAACGGCGACGATTCGTCTGAGTTCGTCATATTTGGTGAAGATTCTCAGAACTTCCTGAGACAAATCAAAATGACGCTGTCCAACTATCGAGGCGTTCAAATTGGAACAGGAAGACGTCAAGCAGTCAATGCCCGGATAAAGACCGAGCTGCGTACGTTCGCGCGACAGCACCATGACCGCGTCCAAGTAGCTGAAGATCGCCACTACTGCCGGATCGGTTGTATCGTCCGCCGGGACATAAACCGCTTCAAATGCCGATACCGATCCTTTGATACGCTCATGCACATCGCCGACTTCCGAACTTAACGTCGGCTGGTATCCGGTTTCGGACGGAGTCCTGCCTAACAATGTCGAGATCTCGGCGCCCGCCTGCACGAATCGGAAGACGTTGTCCATGAACAAAAGTACTTCCCTGCCGGTTGATTGCAGATATTCCGCCAGTGTTATTCCTGTCAGGATCACGTTGAATCTGGCGCCCGGCGGTTCGTCCATTTGGCCAAACGCCATCATGATTTTACCCAGAATACCCGCCTGTTCGAATTCGTAATAAAGCTCATTCCCCTCTCGTATACGTTCGCCAATACCTGCAAACACACATGCGCCATCGTGCTCTTCGACAATGTTATGAATGAGTTCCATGATAAGCACGGTCTTACCGCAACCAGCACCGCCGATAATCCCCGTTTTACTGCCCCTGACGACCGGGAAAAGGAGATCAACAATCTTTATGCCGGTTTCCACTACTTCCGCTTTGGCGCCGGTCAAACCGCCCATACTCATTTCAACCTTTGAGGTGTCCTTATGAATCGGAGAGACCTGTTCGCATTCTATCGGACCGCCGCCATCAATCGGTTTGCCCATTACGTTAACGATTCTTCCGAACAGCTCGTCGCCTACTGGTATTTGAAGCGTATGTCCGCTCGCAGTTGCCACTGCATTGCGCTGCAGGTTGAGTGTAGATGCCAGCGATACACACCGGGCAATGTTGCCTTCCAAATGTTCCGCAACAAGCAATGTAATCAGCTTCTTATCGAACGTTGTTACTTCGATTGTCTCGTGCATGTCCGGCATCTGTTCGACTGTCTCGAATTTGACATCTACGACAGGCCCCTGAACTGCCACAACTCTGCCTTTGATAAGCGTTTTCTCTGCAACTTCTTCGGTCATGGAACCCCCTAACCCGAATCTCGGTTATCGCATCAGCCTCAAGCAGGCCAGAACATTTTTATGCCGCCCGAACCGCGCCGGCTTTTTTCAACGCTTGTTTGGCGATATTTCTGGCCACTTTCTTTTTTTTCTTCTTTTTCTCTTTGATCATTTTTGCGGAATGACATTCGCGCATGCCTTTGTCAATCAATTCGTGAACGGCTCTGAACACCTGGTGTTTGATCTTGGAGTGTTCTTTTTGAACCTTTTGAACGCTACCCTCCAGATGCATGGCGCGCGCGGAAAACTCCGCCAGTTTACTGTCTTCGAACACTTCGTATAATTTTGATGCGACCCATACACCGGCGAGATATTCGACCATATCGGAAAACGAAGATTCAACTATCACTTGCCGCGCTTCTGCAAGCATTTTCGACCCCGCCGTTCTTTCAGCTATTTCGCTCCGTACTGTCATGTCAAAGAGCTCCGCGCAAGGAAGAATGTTAATGGTTTCAATGGTTTGGGAGGAGAAAGAAAGCGCCTTGGGGTATGCAAGCACAACTTTGCCCATCCTGCGCGCAAGAACTTCTCCAACTATGTAATCCTTGATTTCCAGCGCTTGTTCGTAGAGCGTGTCTTTTTCAATGCCTTTGAAAAACTTGAATTTTCTGTCCCTGTCGGTAAGAGCGCCGGCGCCCTTGTCGCCTATAACAACGAGCGAAGTTTTATCGTTGATCCTGTCGCCCTGTGCCCTCAGACCGGCTTCAATCACTTGCTTGTTGAGCCCGCCCATGAATCCACCGTCCGATGTCACTATGACGATTCCAAGCACATCGGACACAACCTGAACCAACGGGTCTTC
>JAFGTH010000050.1 GCA_016934225.1 Lentisphaerota bacterium
GAACGTTCAATATTTTCTTATAGCGTTTGATTTGCCAGAAGCCACAAGCTACGCTTATGCCGAGTATAAGAGCTGCGGTAATTGCGGCGGCGATCCAAAACGGTTTCTGACGGCGGAATATCAGTTCGTCCTTGATAGTGTTCGGCAGCAAGTTGATTTGTGCTGCGGCGTTGTCTTCAGACAATGCCAGACCAATTGCTGTTGGAAAAAGTGCAGGGCGATCCGTTTTTGGGTTGCCGGGCAGCATTAGAGGCTGCCGCACATTTATGTTTAAGCGTTCGGCAATATAATCCGGGAAACCTTTTAGTAGCGAACCGCCGCCGGACACGATCATTTGCGTTGGCCTGGTCTCATCGTTGGGAAACAGATTGCGATAAACTGCGAGGCAGGACTGTATCTCGTTGATCCAGACATCGGCAGTGGCCTTGATGGCGCTTGAATTATTGTTGTCGTCGGAAACAGAGCCTTTGTCTATTTTCCAGTCTTCAGCCTGTGTTTCCGTAAGATGTCCGGTTCGTGCCACGGCGATCGTGAACATCTGACCGCCGCCTGCGAAGGATCTGGCGAAGATAAGCGAATGTTTGATGCCTACGGCGATGTCTGTCGTAACATGTCCAATATTGGCGTAAATGCAGGGTCTTCCATCGTTATTTGCATTGTCCATTCGGGCGAAGGTGTTGAACAGGGCGACCGGTGACGGAACGAGGTTAACAATATCCAAGCGCGTGTTCCGTGCGAGCGAGAGAACATCGTTCAGCGCTGATTCTCGTGCCATTGCCATAAGCAATCGGCGATCTTCCGGTTTGAGTGTAAAAGGCGCGAGGCCATGAGTCATTGTCTCGGCGGTGATATCGCGAAATTTCAGAACTTCCATTTCTGCGGCTTGTTCCATTGTGCGGGGGTCGTCGTCGGCCATCTGAAGCGGTTGGAACATGACTTGTTGTCCCGAAATGCCAAGTACGCATGGATATTTTCCAATACCATGGCCCGCAAGCCATGATGTTATCACTTCTTCGCGATTGGATTGATCGTATGGAAGCTTCAGAATTTCGACGCGTTTTACCGAACATGCATTGCTACGTTGCGTTACCCATGCCGCTTTTACGGAATAACACCCGATGTCGAGCCCGATAATTGTATCTTTTTTTGCCATAGATACCCGTCAAGCGAACCGGCGAAACAGGTTCGGTTAATAGCCATGCCGACCCAACGCAAGGCTAGTTTGAGATTACCGCCTGCGGCGTTCGATTATTTTCCTCGACCATTGGAACGAGAGATTCGCCGCGTTGAGACAGAATTGTGGCCGTAACGAATATAAGGAGATTTTGCTTGGTTTCCTCGGTGCCATCATGACGGAACAACCTACCGAGCAGAGGAATGGCCGATAGAATTGGCACTCGACGCTCCTGGTAGATTTCGGCTGTTGTGATAAGTCCGCCCATAACCACGGTCTCTCCGCTTTGCACAACCACTTCAGTTTCTATCTCGCTCTTTCTGAAAATCGGCAGTTTTATGACAGCAACGCCGGCATTAGTGACGGTTGTTGATGTCTCATCGCTTGCTTTTCCATAATATGTCCACTCCACAAATTCTGTTATTTTCGGCACCAATTGCAGTGTGACGGAACTGAGGTCTGCGCCGACGCTGGGCGTTACGTTTAATTCGATTCCCAGTTCCTCCATTTCAGGAGTTCCGACAGGAACCAAAACAGAGCTGTAGATGGCGGATCCGGAATCAGAGACGGAGGTTGGAATAGACTCGACGTCGTATTGCTGAAAATATGGGAAGTTCTTGCCGATGCGGATTTTAGCAGGTTTATTGTTTATTGTTGTGACTCGAGGAACCGATAGAGTGCGGGATTTTCCTGAACTCTCCAAAGCGTGCAGCGTAGCCCTGAACATTGGGTCGGTTAGTAGGCCTTGGTAGGCGAAATTCAACGTTTGACCGGAATCCGGGAAAAATTGTGTTACCGGCATTGTGGCTCCGGCTATAATTTGGGAATGTGCCTGCCCGAGACTTTTTGTGACGGCAACATTACTTTCCAGTATCCAATCAATGCCCAACTCGCGCAGGTCGTTAATTGTGGTGCTTATGAACCTGGCTTCAATCAATACCTGTGGTGGGCAGACATCCAGCGCTTCTATGATATCCTCGATTTTTGCCAGATTGTCGCGCGTGTCTTTGACAATGAGCACATGCGCTTTCTTGTCGAACAGGCGTTCAGATCCCGTGCCGCCCGGCACGAACTTCGTTATTGCCGCCATGATGTTGATGTTCTGAATGTCGCCGGTCAGTTCATCTCCGGACATGCCCTTTCGCAAACGGTACATTCTGGTTTCCATTGGTGTCTGCGGAACCGATTGATCTTGTTGTGTCGCCCAGATGATATTTTCACCCACATAGAATGCGACGCCGAGATTGCGGGATACGTAGTCGAGCACCTCAGAGATCGGGACGTCTTCGGCGTGCACGGTCATGGTGCTGGTACTGCCCAAACTATCGGCGATGATGTTAATGTTTTCCGAAGCGCCGATTGCCAAAACAAAGTCATCGAGATTTACGTTGTCCAAATGCACAGTCACACGTTTTTCAAGCATCTTCTGCATCGCAGTAGGAACATTCCGTAAAGCACTTGTTTCGCCTCTTATGTTTCTCTGTAATCCGTAAGTCAGAGGAATAACCTTTTGCGTGTCTATATCGGCGCCAATGCGACGAGACGATGGTATTTCTCTTGTTTTGGCATCTCGCTGTCTTAGGTCTGCCATTTCGCTTACGATTTTGGATTGTAATTCGGCGAGTCCGGGTGTTAACGGATCTATTCGCGCGAGATCAATGCACTCGATCATCGCGCCGGTATAATCGCGATTCGCGAACATTGCTTCAGCTTGTTCAATTGATGGGACTGGAGGTTCGTTTTTGGGCGTTTTCTTGGCAAAAATGCCTGAAAAATGGGCACATCCTGTGTTTCCGAGCGCAAAGCAAACAATTAATCCACACAGAACAATTCTATGCATATTAAGTTTTTCAGTTGTCATAAAACAATCTTTCTTCTGCTCTAAAATTCCATGTCTGCAATGAGTTCCCACTCAAGCGGTGATCTGAATATGTTTCCTGCATACGAAACGTTTAAAGTCAGACCTTTTTTCTCGTAGACGTTGGGTATGATGTTTCCAGCAGTATCTTTCACTTTGCACTTAATCTTGTTACGGTCATAGTGGTGGAAACATCTGACAATGGGGAACACGGTTTCATCGTACGGTTTCTGATTGTTTGATTCGTCGCCGTATTTCAGCTGGTGCATTTTGACCTCGGCCCATGAACCGATGCCGTCTCCATTTTTGTCAATCTCGGCCATTGTTCCTACATAGGGATCCCAGTCCCATGAGCATTGTGCTTCGCTGCACTCGTACATATAGCTACATGCATTGATGGCAGGATGTTTTCCTATATCGTCAGTTTCTGCAAAATCGTCGCCAAGATCCTCTGTGGGATTATTTGGTTTTGATCCATTCTTGCCGTCAGACTTATCTGATTTACAGATGTATCCTTCTGGTTTCGATATATATGACGGATGCAGCGATGATAACCAGGGTGGCATTGCGTCTTCGTGTTCGCCTCGGTATTGTATAATTGACAGACTGAATTGATGAAGTTTGTTAATACAATCGGTTTGACGTCCCTTCTCGCGAGCTGATGAGATTGCCGGAAGGAGCAAGGCTGCCAGAATACCGATAATGACAATAACAACGAGCATCTCAATCAGCGTGAAACCTTGACTGATTTGTCGGATATCCGGCCGGCGGTGTATCAATGCGCGTGATAATTTGACGGTATTTATGTTTTTAGCCACGATCCGTTCGATCCCTTTGCTAGATACAGTGCCATTGCATTTAAAAAAGCTTACGCTTTTAAAGCAAGTTGGGCAACAGCAAAAGGTGAAAACAGAAAGTGTAACTTAAAATGTCACATGTATAAGGAGAATGGGTAGTGATAATTGGCGACATGTCAATCAGATTTTAGTGTCTATGCCGTGAGATTTTATATTTAGGCCGTGTATTGTCTTTTCCCAGTAAAACGGATTTGTGAACAATTGGAGAAATCCTTTCCATGCTCCTATGGAAATCAAAATCCAGTAAATTGGCATCAGCAATGCGTAAGGAAGAAGATCGAAGCGCCTGCGCTTAATACACGCAAGACAATGCATCAGCACAAACAACAGATTTGCGGCAAACAATGCCACAGCCACAACAAAGAAAACGACTGATATTGATGACCATATGGGATCTTGTAGCGGTCCGTAGTATATCATCGGCCATACCCAACTGTCTGAAAACCAATCCCGTGGGCCTTTCAAAATCTCCCATAAAGAATGGCCGTGAAGCATGGCGTGTCCAACAAGAGCCATATATGAGCCGCCTATGA
>JAFGTH010000051.1 GCA_016934225.1 Lentisphaerota bacterium
ATGATCATCGAAATGCCGTTGCCGATGCCGCGCTCGGTCATCTGCTCTCCGAGCCACATCATCACCATCGTACCGGTTGTCATTGTAAGAATAGTCATAAGTCTGAACCCCCAACCGGCTTTGGGAACCAGGACTTCATTTATGCCCAACGTCGCAGGATTTTCAAGAGTAACGGCAAAAGTCAAACCCTGCATCACACATATCGCAAGAGTCAGATACCTGGTGTACTGAGTGAGCTTCTGCCGTCCCGCTTCACCTTCACGCGCAAGCCGCTCCAATGCCGGCACTATCGCGGTCATGAGCTGCAATATGATGGATGCGCTGATGTACGGCATTATACCGAGCGCGCCGACAGCGACCCTGCTCAACGCGCCGCCGCTGAACAGATCAATAAAACCCAGAAATCCGCCGCCGACCTGATTCTCAATGTCCGCTATCACCCTCTCCAATGCAACCGGATCCACACCGGGTGTCGGAACACTGGCAATCAGCCTGCAAATGAATATCAAACCAAGCGTAAACAGAATTCGCTGACGTAATTCCGGAATCTTGAGTGAGTTTGAGAATGCAGAAAGCATCAGTTCGACACAACCTCGCAAACGCCGCCTGCCGCTTCGATTTTGGCACGTGCGCTCGCGCTGAATGCTTGAACTTTCACAACCAGTTTTCGGTCAAGCTCGCCGTGGCCAAGAATCTTAATTCCATCGAATCTGCCCCGCGCCAATCCGGACGACTTTAACAGAGACGCGTTAACTTCAGTTCCTTCGGCAAAGCGCGCAAGTTTGGAGATGTTCACTCCAACCAGCCATAGTCCGGACGGATTCGTAAATCCTCTTTTGGGTATTCTTCGGATCAGACGCATCTGCCCACCCTCAAATCCAAGCTTGTGCTTATTGCCTTTCCTGGCCATTTGGCCCTTATGTCCGGCGCCACATGTTTTACCCTTGCCGGATCCCATGCCGCGCCCAACACGCATTCTGCTTCGTTTCGCGCCTCGAACATTATTGAGACTATGCAAATTCATGGCATCATGCTCCAATTCGACGCACCGCCGAAATTTCATCGCTCGAACGCAATTTTTTCAGCGCAGCAAATGTTGCTTTCACTACGTTCAGCTTGTTGTTGCTGCCCAACGACTTGCCCAATACGTCCCTGATACCGGCGGCTTCTAAAACGGCTCGCATGCCGCCGCCGGCAATCACACCTGTGCCCGGTGATGCCGGGCGTAAGAGCACCCTGCCGCCGCTGTATTCTCCGGTAACTTCGTGCGGAATTGTGCGATTATTCATCGTGATGGCGACCATCGCCTTTCTCGCCATTTCGCTGCCTTTCCGAATCGCATCGGCGACTTCGTTGGCCTTTCCGAATCCGTACCCCACAAATCCTTCCCGGTTGCCGACCACAACAACCGCACTAAAACTGAAACGGCGGCCGCCTTTCACTACTTTTGAACAGCGGTTGACAAAAACCACGCGCTCCTCAAGTTCCAACTGCTCTGTGGTTTCCTCTTCAATGCTCACTTGTTGTCTCCATCCTGACCGGCATTCATTTCGGGCGAACCAACAGGGATCTTCTCCGTATCACCTATCGTAACGCCGCCTTCCAGAACGCCCTGCACTATTGCTTTCAGTCGCCCGTGAAATCTAAAACCGCCACGGTCAACCACTACATCCTTTACTCCTGCCTGCAGCGCAACCTCTCCGGCTCGCTTGCCAAACTCCCTGGCGAATGCGGCAGTTCGTCCTCCACTCGAATCCTTCAGAGTGGACACCGACGCCAATGTTACGCCGGATTCGTCATTAATAAACTGAACATATATGTGACGCGACGAGAACATGACCGCCATACGGGGGCGGACAGACGTCCCGAAGACATGTTTCCGAACCCGACGATGCCGTTCTGCCCTGCTGATTTTTCTATCCTTTAGCTTCATTTAAGATCTTCCGCAAATGCAATCCAGACCGCGTTCGGCCTATGCAACAGTTTTGCCAACCTTCCTTCGCACATGCTCGTTACTGTACCGAACCCCTTTTCCCTTGTAAGGTTCCACCGGGTAAAAAGAACGAATTCTCGCCGCGCAATCGCCGACGCGCTGCTTGTCAGAGCCTTCGATCAGAATCTTTGTTCCTTCATTGACGGTAATTTTGATTCCCTCGGGTATCTCATATTCGATTGGGCTGGAAAAACCAAGCGATATTGACAACTTTCCGCCTTGAACAGCAGCCTTGAACCCGACTCCCTCGATCGCCAGTTCCTTCCGGTAGCCATTAACCACGCCTTCAATCATGTTTGCGATCAAACTTCTGGTTAACCCATGAGCGCTTTTTTGATCGCGCGTATCAGCGCTTCTTACAATTTCAATTTTTTTCGCATCGGATTGAGCCGAAATCCCGTGAGGCAGTTGCAGATCTAGTTCGCCCCGCGATCCTTTTACAAATACGTGCGACCCATCCACACGAACCGTCACACCTGACGGCACATCAACCGGTTGTTTGCCTATTCTCGACATTCTCGCTCCTCAACGCACTTACCAGACCGAACAAATCATTTCGCCGCCGACATGGTTTTCCCGCGCTTCTTTGTCCGTCATAATTCCGGACGATGTGCTCAAAATCGCAACACCCATGCCGCCCAATACTTTCGGGATATCGCCGGCCGCAAAATACTTCCGCAAGCCCGGCTTGCTGTTCCTTGTCAAACCTTTTATCACGGGGTCATGATCCACGGTATATTTCAAGTATACGCGCATACTTCTGCTTGATCCGCCCTCTATTACAAAATCGGCTATGTAACCCTCTCGCTTCAAAACCTTGGCAATTTCTCCCTTTACTTTGGAGAACGGCATCTCAACGACATCATGGCCGGCCATTTGCGCATTCCGCATGCGTGTCAACATATCAGCTATCGGATCAGAAAAACTCATAGTAACTCCCGCCTACCAACTCGCCTTGATAATTCCTGGAATCTGCCCGGTGGACGCCAGTTCCCTGAAACAGATTCGGCAAACTTGAAACTTCCTCATGTACGCGCGTCGGCGCCCGCAGCGTCGGCAACGATTGTATTTCCTCGTGCGGAATTTAGGAACCCGTTCCGCCTTGATTATAAGTGATTTTTTGGCCAACGATGATTCTCCTCAATTTTTTGCAAACGGCATTCCCAGTATTTTGAGCAATTCAAACGCGCTACTCTTGTCGTCTGCCGACGTAACTATCGTAATATCCATTCCCTGAACCGCGCCAACCTTATCCAGATCAATCTCAGGGAAAATTGTTTGTTCTCGTATACCCATGGTATAGTTCCCGTGTTCATCAAACGAATCCGACGACACGCCCCTGAAATCGCGTATACGAGGCAAAGCAGCCGATATAAGTCTGTCGAGAAATTCGTACATGCGCGCGCCGCGCAAAGTAACCTTTGCGCCGACAATAGCGCCCTCTCTCAGCTTGAAATTCGAAATGCTCTTTTTGGCCTTCGTTAAAACAGGTCGTTGCCCTGTGATCATTGCCAGCTCTTCGGCATGATTCTTTATCTGATCCTTGTCCGCGTTGCCCAGTCCCATGTTAACTACAACCTTTACCACACGCGGCACGGCATGAATGTTCTTCAGCCCCAGATTTTCTTTGAGCTTCAGAGCTAATTCCGTTTTATATTTTTCCTGCAAACCTGACATCTTAATCCTCAGCTATCAAAGGAATACACGCACAACTTGCATTTCCTGATACGTTTCTTGCCTTCCTTAATTCGCAATATGCGCACGCCTTTTTTGCACTCAGGACAATACAACATAAGATTTGAAACAGCCATTGACGCTTCTTTCTCCACAACGGCTCCATTTGGGTTGTCTTGAGATTTCCGCATATTCTTCTTAATAAGATTAAGCCCCTCTACAATCACTCGACCACGCGACGGAAACACTTGCAATACCTTGCCCGTCTTGCCGGCATTGACGCCCGCAATCGCGATAACCACGTCGTTTTTCTTTATCTTAGGAACACTCACTGGATTTCTACAACTCCCTCAATCTTCACGGTTACAGCACCTCCGGCGCCAACGATATCACTTTCATGAAGTTCTTATCTCGAAGCTCTCGGGCAACCGGACCGAAAATCCGACTCCCTATCGGATTTTTGCTCGCATCAATCAGTACAACTGCATTGTTGTCAAAACGCAAATGCGAACCGTCCTTTCGACGAATTGACTGTGTTGTCCTTACAATCAACGCGTTGCAAACCTGGCCCTTCTTGACTAAACCGTCCGGCTGCGCTTCCTTGATTGACACCTTTATGATATCACCAATGTGGGCATATCGTTTGCGCTGACCCAGCACACGAAAACATCTCGCGCGTTTCGCGCCGGTATTGTCGGCTACAACCAAATCTGTTTGCTCTGCTATCATCTGTTCAAACTATTCCTTCCCGCCCCGCGTCACTTCCAAAAGCCGCCACCTTTTGAGCCGACTCATGGGCCGACACTCCACTATCAATACCCCATCGCCGACCTTTGCTTCGCTCTTTTCGTCGTGTACATAAAACTTCTTTGATTGCTTGATGATTTTGCCGTACACAGGATGCTTTTTCCGACTGTCCACCCGCACGACAACGGACTTCGCTCCGCTCACGCTTACTACAGTACCCTTGCGCTGTTTTCTCACGCCACGTTTACCGGCCTTTGTCTCAACCATTGTCAATTGTCCCTGCCTATATTCAATTGCGTTCGCTTCGGTTAATTTTTCGCTATGATGCCCTGAAGTTCTTTTTCGCGAATTACGGTTTTAATGCGCGCAACATCGCGGCGAAGCGTTCGAACTCGAAGCGGTTGTTCTGAAGTGTCGCCTGATATTTTTTTGACTCGCACATCGAAAAGGTCCTTGATGGTTGTTTCGTATTGTTGAGCCAATTCTTCTTCTGTCTGTTCTCGCAAATTCTTTGCTTTCATCTGATTCTACTTTCTGAAACGCGTCACCAATTTTGTAGGTATCCCAAGTTTGGCGGCGGCCAGTCTCAAAGCTTCGCGGGCAAGATTATCTGAAACTCCGCCGATTTCAAACAACATTGTTCCCGGCCGCACTACCGCGACCCAAAGTTCCGGATTGCCTTTGCCCTTGCCCATCCTTACTTCAATCGGTTTTTTGGTAATCGGTTTGTCCGGAAAAACACGAATCCACAATTTGCCGCGCCGCTTCATATGTCTGTTAATGGACACGCGGCAAGCTTCTATCTCTGTGTTCGTCAGCCACCCTCGGCCCAGAGCCTTAAGACCACATTCACCAAAAGACAGATCGGTTCCGCTGTGTGCGATGCCTTTTCTGCTGCCACGCTGCATCTTTCGATGCTTCACTCTTTTAGGCATAAGCGGCATCCGGCTTCCTCCCTTTGGTTGGTTCGCTTTCTTCTTTCTTCTTGCAAATCCATACTTTTATGCCGATTCGGCCGGCCGTAGTAGCAGCTTCGGCAAATCCGTAGTCAATATTGGCGCGCAGCGTATGCAACGGAATTTTACCCTCTTTGTACCATTCCACACGCGAAAGTTCCGCTCCGCCCAACCGTCCGCAACAACGTATCTTTATGCCGTCCACGCCCAAATCCATAGCTATTTTCATTGCGCGTTTCATCGCGCGTCTGAACGATACCCGTCTTGACATCTGCAACGCTATGCTTTCGGCAACAAGTTGAGCGTTTGCGTCCGGATCCTTGACCTCAATGATCTCTATATATATTTCCTTGCCGGTCATGGCAGCCAGATCGGAACGAATTTTCTCAATATCCTGTCCTTTGCGACCGATGACTATGCCCGGACGCGCAGTATGAATACGCACTCTCACTCGATTTGCGTAACGTTCAATGCGCACATCGCACACACCGGCTGTTTCTAAAACTTTCTTCACATGGTTGCGAATCGCTAAATCCTCAACCAGCATGGAGCCAAAGCCCTTCTTGCCGCTGAACCAACGCGAGCGCCAGTCCTTGTTGACCGTCACCCTCATTCCAATCGGATTTGTTTTCTGTCCCAAAACTCAGCTCCTTCCGGATCGCATCTGCGTTTCCCGGTTATTTGTCGGAATCCTTGCCATCCGTGACCACAATTTTTATATGACAAGTGCGTTTCTGAATCGGGCTGGCGCTGCCTCGCGACCGGGCCCAATATCTCTTGACTCTCGCCGCTTCATCAACCAACACTTCTTTCACCCGAAGTTCATCCACAGCCAGTTTGGCGTTGTTTTCGGCATTTGCAATGGCTGACTTCAATGTCTTGCCAATGTAGAAAGCCGCTTTCCGTTCGCTGAAATCGGTCACTTTCAATGCCTCGGACACCGGCAACCCGCGCATTTTTCGCGCAATATCACGCGCCTTATCAGCCGCCAATCGGACATATTTTGATGTGGATACTACTTCCATTTTTCCGCCCAAATTATTTTAAAGCTTTTGTCTTCTCAGTGACAGACCCATGATGTCGGAATATTCTCGTTGGCGCAAATTCACCCAACCGATGCCCGACCATATTCTCAGTAATAAAAATCGAAATATGCTGTTTGCCGTTGTGAATAGCCATTGTATGACCTACAAACTCGGGCGCTATCATCGAGCGCCGTGCCCATGTTTTGATCGGACGCTTGATTCCGGATCTGTTCATGAGTTCAACTTTCATCATTAACTTCTCATCAACGAACGGACCCTTCTTTATTGATCGCGCCATATGTTACTTTCTCCGTTTAACAATGAATTTGTTCGATGGTTTTTTCCGAGCACGAGTCTTTCCGCCCTTCGCCAGGGTACCCCACGGCGACACCG
>JAFGTH010000052.1 GCA_016934225.1 Lentisphaerota bacterium
ATAAATGGCACAACTGAATCTCCTGACGTGAGATCGTAAGCCGTGTAGAGGCCGAGTCCGTAAGCCCCTTCATGCCCCCAGTAGCTTTCCCAGACCTGGCTTTGGAAAGATATAAGCGCGCCGAATTGAAGCTTGTTTGTCAAATACCGACCCATTGAGCCGACGCCCATTACAATTCCTTCTTCCTTGGCTGGTTCGCCTGCATTTTTAGTAACAAACGCATTATTGAACACATAGTTTGCGTGTAGATCGAAATCATAAGCTCCTCGCCTGGCTTCCGCCATTGCGCTTGTGCTTATAATTGCGGTCAAACCTAAAATAAGAAAACGATTCATGTCGAGCCTCCTGTTTTTTAGAACGATGCCTGCGTCATTGACGGGAATGCTTACATATTGTGCGACTTGGGTCAAGAAATGACTTTGTTTGCTGCGTCAAGCACCTGTTCAATTGAAATGCTTTGCATGCACTTGTTTTCGGAGCATGGTGAAAATCGGTGATTGAGCATATTAACGCAGGGGCTGCAAGCCAGGTTGGCGGTTATGCATGTTGCCTTATCGCTAACAGGAGCATAAAGCAGAGGCGTTTCCGGACCAAACAAAGCTATAATATTTATAGGCGTTAGTGCGGCGAAATGGCATGGACCGCTGTCGTTGGAAACGAGTAGTTTTGATACACAGTACAAAGTCAAGAGCTGTCGCATTGTAGTGAATCCAGCCAATGAGCACACACGGTCGGATTGGGCAATGGAAGAAGCTATTTTTTCAGCTTCGATCTTTTCGCCGGGGGCTCCGGTTATGACGATTAATACATCGGCATGTTCTGCAATTAATTTTTGTCCGAGGGCCACAAACTTTTCTGCAGGCCAGCGGCGCAGCGGCAACAAGTCGCTACAGTTAGGGTTGAGAAGGATCAGTGTTTTGTTTCGCGCGCCTGGAATTCGGGATTCAACAAGCGCCAATATCTCTTCCTTTTCTTGTTGATCAGGGCTGAATTTAGCTACCACGATATCCTTTGAAGAAATGTATTCCTTGAGTTTTGGGACTTGATCCCTTGGCGCTTTAAGACTGCGTACGAGAGCCAGAAACATACGGCTTATATGATGTTGGAAATTATAAGCGAGTTCATCGGTGAAAAGCCTGCCTCGGTACGGGCCTTCGGA
This sequence comes from Lentisphaerota bacterium, assembly GCA_016934225.1. Taxonomy (GTDB): domain Bacteria; phylum Verrucomicrobiota; class Kiritimatiellia; order UBA8416; family JAFGTH01; genus JAFGTH01. The sequence continues at coordinate 1,160 of JAFGTH010000052.1, forward strand.
CGAAAAGTTGTAATAACCGACTCGGCGGCGAGCTCCGGTGAGATACGTAATGATTGCTGATGAGCGTGTCAGCCCTTCCATGTCAATTGCGGCATCAACCTTTTCTCGTCGCAGACGATGCATGGCCTTAAACAATCCGAGAATAAAACTCACAAGATTGGAATCGTTTATGGTGATAACGTTCTCACGTTCAAAATATGGAAGTAAATCAACGATAGCTCGGTTTTGCTCAAATACGAGTATGAACATGTTTTTTTTGCCGACCATTTTTGAGGCTTCTTCAAATGCAGAACACGCCAATACCGTCGAACCCATTTCGATCAGTTTAATGAACACAATTTTCCGTGGCATTGTATCGGAGCGTCGGCTGATTGTTTGTCGTAGTAGTTCCGCTACGGACAGTATTGCGCACAGGGGGCGACCGACCAGTTTGTCGAGCGTAAGTATTGATTTAGGATTCAGTTGCAACCTCTTTTTCAGTTTTTCGCAGGTCCATTGATTGGGTTTCTAGGAATCTAACCGTTTTAAATAGATCAGGAACTTAACAAACGAATCAGGTTTTGTGAAGTGCGAACAGTTTTGTGATGAACAAGATATCTGGATGCTGAATTTTGCAGCACAAACGGCGGGTTTGAGCCGAGGAATCTTGTAGCGGATGCAGTGTATGAATACGAGTATAACCGCATTTTGGTTGCCAGAGCGCGCAACCATTAGTTACGCTCCATATTGTTGATCGTCCGATAGACGTGTGGTGTGAATATCGTCGAAAGGAGTGAGTGCGGGCCATGCTTGACCTGATAGTAAAAATTGATCATTGGTTGTTTCTGGTCATCAACAATCGGCTTTCATGGGAGGCGATTGATTCTTTTTTCGAGGAAGTGTCTTCTTTGGGAGCCTGGCCTGTAGGAATTATAGCGTTCGCTTTGTTAGCGGGGTGCGGTCGGCGTTTGATGTATCGTCATGTTTTGCTTCTGGTGCTGGCGTTTGCCATTGTTTCGCCTTTGAACAACATGATAAAGCGTGTGATTGCGCGAGATCGGCCGGAAATGGTTTTTGCGGAGCGAATAGAGGATGGCACGGTTACGGTGCGTGTGCTTGAAAGAAAACAGCCAAGACGGTGGTCGTTTCCATCGGGGCATTCTCTGACGGCCTTTCTGTTCATGACATATACGGCGTTGAACAAGCGTGCGTATCGTTTCTGGGCGTATGGTCTGGCATTTTTAATTGCATATTCCCGTGTTTACGTAGGTGTACATTTTCCGCTGGACTGTTTGGCTGGTTCCTTATTGGGCATGGCGTTCGGATGGTTGGCATGGTTTGCGTTCAAGCGATTAGAGAAAACCAGAGAAATTGAGACATGACGGAATCTGAAGCCGCGCCATTACGCTATCGAAGATACTTCTGGATACTGCTTGCGGGTGTCGCGATCGTTCGTCTGGTGATAGCGGGTTCGTTTGGGCTGAGTACGGATGAGTCGCACTACGCGCTTTACTCGCGACATCTTGCCTGGGGCTATTTTGATCATCCGCCGATGGTTGCGTTTCTGGCCGCGTTTACAACCATATTCGGCGACAGCGCGTTATTATTTCGGCTTGGGCCGATTGTGTGCTGGACACTGGCGGTTATAGTTCTTCGTCAGCTTGTTGTTGCGCTTTATGACGATGAGCGACTTGTATTCAGCGTGTTGCTGATGATGCTGGTTATGCCGATTCAGCATTTGCTTTCAATTGCGCTATTGCCTGATGCGACGCTTAATTTGTTCTGGTGTGGCACACTGTTTGCGTTGTATCGGGCAACGCAGGAAGGGCGTTGGATATGGTGGCTGCTTGGCGGTGTTTTATTTGGCGGCGCCATGCTGAGCAAGTACCACGGCGTTCTTCTGCCAATGTGTGTTCTCAGCTATTTGCTTGCGTCCCGAAGCCAGAGGCATTGGCTGAAAACCACGAAGCCATATGTAGCCGGTTTATTAGGATTACTTGTTTTTGCTCCGAACATTATATGGAATATGCAACACGATTGGATATCGTACGCGTTTCAATTAAAACACGGCGGCGGCAAAGGCGGGTTCAGTTTGGCCAAACTTTGTGAAGGATTTGGCGGTCAGATGTTAGCTGCGTCACCGATCCTGTTTATAATGCTTATTATTGCATATGCGAAGCTTATCTTGGAAGGAATGTCAAGGGAGTCGGACAAATTCGTTTTTTGGACAAGTCTGCCGGTGTTTGTGTTTTTTTGCCTGATTGGTTCGTTCGGAAAGATTCTTCCGCATTGGCCTGCTGTCGGATGGTGGACCGCTTCTATTATGCTGGTGAGTGTTGTGAACAGGGCGAAGGATGAGGGAGGAGCATCCGGATTGCGTTGGCGAAGTTGGTACATTGCCGGACTAGTATTTTCATGTGTGATGGTGTGCGCGATATACGTTGCCGTTTCGTATCCTGTTGTCGGTATTCTGCATGAGAAAGCGAGGCACATGTCCGTTATGTTGAACAATCGTTGGAGGTGTAGCCCTGTAATTTCGCCGTTTAAATCCAAATACGATGTGACCAATGATTTGCATGGATGGAAAGAGGCAGCCGACCGGATTGAGAAAATTAGATCAACAATGCCGCGTCCCGATCAAACATTCATATTTTGCCACAGATTTTTTACAACAAGTCAGATTGCTCTCTATTTGGAGCCTGGCGTTAGAGCGACGTCTCTTAACAGGAATGCCGGTCAATACGGAATCTGGTTTAATACGGAAAAGCATGAAGGGTGGGATGCTCTTTTTGTTGACGACAATCATTATTTTCAGGGCAGTGACCGGTACATGCCTTTGTTCGAGAGCGTTGATCCCGTGCCGGAATTGGTTGCGATACGGCGACAAAATTGCCTGGCTCATTCCCTGCATGTGTACAAGTACTATGGCTTTAAAGGCAGGGGCGAGGGGGAATGACTTGTTGTTTTCTGAAATGATGCGCGGCCTATTTCTGTGTTCTGATTCTGAAAAACCATTTCAAAATCTGTTTTTTCCGTTTCTGGCGGTATGAAAGGCGCAATTTCCCGGAATCTTGTGTCTTGTTCGAGCAGGCTTCGCATTTCATGAAAATAGCCGAGATGGTCTGTGGCCAGATGTATTTTCCCGTTGTCGTTGAGCGCTTTATCCAGCGCATCGAGGAATTGCGCGTTGAACAGGCGACGCTTGTGGTGACGCCGCTTTGGCCATGGGTCCGGAAAGAACAAGTATAAAACGGTCACAGAATGTTGCGGAAGCAGGAATCGGACCGCATAGACTGCTTCTATGCGCAACAACCGAACGTTGGCGATGCCGATTTTTTGGATTCGTTTATCAATTTTCCTGAGTCGCGCAAGTTGACGGTCCACACCCAGAAAATTTACATTCGGTTTGTGTTGGGCGTGCGCGAGAAGAAACCGACCCTTCCCGCATCCAAGATCTACTTCAAGCGGTTGCTTGTGTTCGAACAATTCTTCGATGGGAAGGACATTAGTCCAGCTTGACGGCGAAAAAATGGCGCTTTGGTCTGCCATTGGTAGAGAGGACTACTTCCCGAATAGCCGAGAGAGAAAACCACCGCCGGAACCGTCCATACTTGCTTCGATAAAATCCAGCGCAAAGATTTGAAATCGTTCAGGACTCACGCTTGGTTTATATTTTCTTGCGGCCTTGAACAGGCCTTCCTTGCCTAATTCTATGTAGTTATTCATTTGTCCCGGATTCTGCGCCCGTTTTTTAGCCAGTGAATTGATCAAGGATGAATAGGTTCGGAACAGATTATTTTTGGCGGTCCAGTCGCCTTTCTGTGCGGCGAGAATGTTTTTCTCCAATTCTCTTGCTTGTGCCGCCTTGCTTGACTGGGACGGATCTTTACCCATATTCAGAGGAATTTTCATTCGGATATTGTCTCCCCGCTTGTGTTTTTTATGTAGGCACTGGTGTCTGTGTCAATGTTTCCAATGTCGTTTCTGTATTCCATGTAGTGACTGATCGCGTATTCGAGATATAGAATGCTTAACATGAAACAGACATGTGCCTCAAGAAGTTTGGTGTTGCATACGGCGATTATGGCGCTTCATGTTTCAAATGTTGTCAAAATCGTTTGATTTGAAGCATATCTAGACAATGTGTACGGAATAAACTAATCTATTTTACGCCGCATCCGAACAATGTAAATGATGATAGACGCATACGAAACGACATGAGACAGAAAAGACTGGAAAGACTGGAAAATTTCTTGGTTATGCTTTTGCAGCAGAAAGACTCGGACAAAGGCAAAAGTCGTCGTGTTCGTGCATTGCTTTGGGTATTCAAGCAACTGTCCCATATCTATCGCGCCGTGGTACAGTTCCGTATTTGGCTCTATTCGAAGGGTCTTTTCCGACATCACACGCTTGGGTGTCAAGTCATCAGCGTTGGTAATCTGACGGTCGGAGGCACCGGCAAAACGCCGGTTGTGGAGGTGTTTGCCCGTGAGCTTCAGAAGGCTGGTCGCAAGGTGGCAATACTTAGTCGGGGATACAAGAAAGTTGAACCTGGTTTTTTCCGCAAGGTGTTCGACAAAATTTTATTTAGTGATATGCGCCGAAAGCCGAGAGTTGTCTCCGATGGAAACAGACTGTTGCTTGATTCGGCGATGAGCGGTGACGAGCCGTATATGTTGGCCAGCAATTTGCCGGAGGTTGCCGTGCTCGTTGACAAGAATCGCGTCAAGAGCGGAAGATATGCGATAAATAAACTTGGATGTGACACGCTTATTCTTGACGACGGATTTCAATATCTTGCGCTGAAGCACCGTGTGGAAATTGTGTTGGTTGACCGAACGAATCCTTTCAGCAATGAACATGTGTTGCCTCGCGGGCTTTTAAGAGAGCCGATAAAAAACATCAGAAAGGCGGATTTCATTTTTATAACCAAGTCGAATGGAAGCGACCCGGAAGGACTGAAACAACGGCTGATATCGCTTAATCCCAAGGCTGAAATCATTGAATGTCGCCATTGCCCAAGGTGCTTGAAAAACGTGTTTACGCGTGAAAAGAAGGATCTCAGCTATTTACAAGGGTTAAATGTGGTTGTCGTTTCCGGCATCGCGGCCCCAACTGGTTTCGAAAAAGGTTTGGAAGCGTTAGGCGCTCGAATTCTGGAGAGAAACAGGTTTACCGATCACCACAGGTATAGCCAGCAGGAAATCATAGACATAGTGAACAAGAGCAAGATATTGGCCGCCGACGCTATTATTATTACCGAGAAAGATGCCGTCAGATTTCCGCGCCTTGGCAGATGTGATGTGCCTATCTATTTCCTCAGAGTTGACATAGAGATGCTTAGCGGGATGGAGGATTTCCATCAGTGTATATCCCGAATCTGCTTCAGGTAATTTGTCTGATTTACGCTTATTTTACCGTAGCATGTCTGGATTGCGCCGCAGGAGAAGCAGATGACTGAGAGTGTGCTCGTTTGTAGTGTTAACTGGTTGGGTGATTGCATTATGAGCATGCCCGCGGTGGCAATGTTTCGGAGCAAGTATCCGGAGACGAGAATTGTCGTCCTTGCCAAATCGGCTCTGACGCCGCTTTGGTCCATGAACGAAACCATAAACGAGGTATTTCCATTTGACGATTCGCTTGTTGGGACTGTTAGGGCGGCTGTGTCGGTCAGGCGGATGGGCGTTGATCGAGCGTATATATTTCCAAATTCATTCCGATCGGCGCTTATACCGGCAATGGCTCGAATAAAGCGGCGAATAGGTGTTCCCGGCGACCACAGGGTGTTTCTTCTGACTGAACGGATTGATGGATTTGTGCGTACGGGTAGACGCCATCAACTCTGGGAATATATGGCAATCATGGGTTTGTGTGGCGATGAGGAAAGTATTGCTGCTTGTGACATGTTTCTGAGCGATTGGCGGTGCCCTGTAAAATTGGAAAAGACGGTATCCGCACCGATAACCGAACTTCTGGACGCTATGCCGACTCATGTAACCGTTGGTTTTGTGCCGGGTTCGGCGCGGGGTCCGTCCAAGCAATGGCCTGCAGAGCATTTCATTAAACTTGGCCGTTTACTTATTGACGCATACAATTGTCGCATACTTTTGTTTGGTACGAGCGACGAACGGAAGCACTGCGAGCGGATTTCCGCAGGTATTGAGCGAAATGTCATAAATCTGTCCGGAAAGACATCGCTTCCGGAAACGGCAACGTTGATGAAAGGATGCGATGTAGTCGTAACCAACGACAGTGGCGGCATGCATTTGGCTGCAGCCGCTGGCGCTCGAGTTATGGCAATATATGGTTTAACCGATCCCGAGATAACCGGTCCGATCGGCAATGGGCATAGGATACTCAGCGCTGAGACGGATCGAAAAGGACGCGATATTGCCAGAGATTCCAAAGAGGCGCGTGACGCGCTCTATTCAATAGCGCCCGATCGCGTATTACAGGTTTTGGCAGAGATGTTTGGTGTTCGAAGATGATAAAACGCAACATTGTTCGTTCG
>JAFGTH010000053.1 GCA_016934225.1 Lentisphaerota bacterium
CCTCCCGCATCTCCGCAGACGATGTCTGGATGCATTCCTTTCCGGTTGCCGCATATCTTGCGGGCAGGCTTCCTTGCGAGTATGCTTCCGCGCGGTGTTCGCCAGTTTTCCTTTATTCTTCGCCAGTTTTTCTCGAACTGACAAGCAGTCACGGTGTTCTTGAGCAGGACGGCTCAGTTCGGCCCAACGGTGCGGCATACGCCGCAGCGGCACTGATGCTCGGCGATGTCAAGCCGCACAGCTATTTCAGGTTTGGCCCGGACGATTCAATACGGGCCCATGTTTATCATAAAGGTGAAGGCGCCTTGGCTGCGGTTTGGAGAGAAAGCACAAATGAATGGGGCGCACAGAATTTCTTCCGGATGCAGCAAAAGATGGCGCCGGAAAAATTAACAGGCAGCCTTAAGCGCATAGCGGACACAATTGGAGCCGAACGCATGCATGATGTCATGGCTGAACTGCGCCTTGCGGCAAGCCCGAATTCCATGCGGTTTTACGATCTGTTTGCCAATCCTGTATCGTATCCTGCGACTGACGGGCGTATTCTTGTTGCTGTAAGCCCTTCGCCGTTATACATAGCCTTGCCGGACGGCAAGCCTGAAACGCTGGAATCTGTTCTTAGAAACGCTGAACTCGGATATGTTGGCTCATGGTCCGACTGTCCGACGGAACTCGACCCGGCGCATTCGCCATGGGCGCATTTTACGCCGAAAGAGCCGGGAAACGGATTTTACGGCGCTTGGCCTCAAATTAGCGGCAAAGGGACAGTAATCAAGGAAGTGGAATTGGGCGAATTGAATGAGTTGATAAAAGAATTTGAATTTTAAGAAAGAACAAGCGGCGTAATCCACAAAAACAACACCTTTGAATCACCGGTTACGGCGGGATGGTCAGTTAGCATAATAGGAACAAGGTAAGAGATGAAAGTTCATTTCAAATATAAAGCGATCCAATATGATGTTAGTCGCGGCGTAATACCGAGGCTTAAAACTGTTGAGGATAGGATAGAACAACTCGTTCCGTTCGGGCTGAACATGGTTTTCTTCTATATGGAAAGCGTGATAGACACCGCTGTTCTGCCTGCAGTAGGTTGCGGAAAGACGCCGGTGACCTTTGCGTATTTAAAAAAGTTGAAAAAAATCTGCGAGAAACACGGAGTTTTGCTCGCGCCGGTTCTTCAAATTCTCGGGCATCAGGAAAAATTGCTTGCGCTGGACAAGTACGAATGGATGGGAGAAGTGCCTCCGCCGCGCAACCGGTCGAGTTCGAATAATTTCCGCATTGATTCGCCGCGGGTGCGCGAAATATTGTTCAAATGGCTTGATGAAATTCTCCCATATTTTCATCCACCGTTCGTGCATTTAGGTTGCGACGAAGTCTGGGCGCTCGGTACGGGGCGCAGTAAAAACGCGATAGCGCGGCTTGGTTTCGAAAAGGCCGTTGCCGGATATATTTCAGAATTCAACGATTACATTAAAAAACGAGGATTGCGCGCGATAATATGGCCGGACTTGATAATCAATCATCCGAAACTGTTAAAACATTTGCCGAAAGACATAATTCTTGCCAACTGGAATTACGGCATTTACGAAGAAAGTTACGAGCAGGACAACAAGCATTTCGCGGCGCAGAAGCATCTTGCCGCGCTGGGTCATGAAAACTGGGTTTGCGGCAACAACCAAGCCGAATGTGCTTTCAACATATATCAAAGAATGCGGGACAACACCGCAATATGGCTGGATCTGGCGCGCAAATACGGTGCTGAAGGATTTGTAATAACCGACTGGCCTGCGTTTTTTAGCTTGCCTTTGTATGTATCGTCGGTGCTTGGCGATCAGTTTGTGCTGATGCAACTCGAAAAACCGTCCTTGACGCTCAAGGAATTTTCCAATTCGTTCACGCGCCACGTTCTTGGCCGGACCGACGCCGGATTTCAGCGCGCGCTTGAAACAATGCTGATGGCGCAACACAACACGAAATATTGGCCGAAGCGCCTGCTTTATATCGCCGGCCCATTTAGATCACTAATGCTTGATGATCCGGGCGGGAACGGAAGTATGGCGCGCAGATTTGCCTCGTGTGAACGTGAAGGATTGGAACGATTCCTCGCAGATATGCGCAAGGCGAACAAATTGATGACGGGGGTAAAGGTTAAGAACCCGGCAAGGAAGGATTATCTTAATGATTTTGTCATGCTTTCCAATCGTCTGCTGATGATTGCGTTGCGCGCGATGTTGTGGCATGAATACGTATGGGACACCACGGCTGTTTTGCCTGAACGCGAAGCGAGGTTGAAAAAGTGGTTCGACGAATACATGGCACTTTCTTGGAACGATCTGCTATGGTACAAGAAACGTTGGTATGAGGAGAATCTTGAAGGTGAATGGAGCAAGACGAAGGAGATTCTCGAAAACGCTCGGAAAGCCATAGCAAAAATATTTCCGAGATGTTCCAATTCCACCCAATAACCTTGACGCGGATTGCAAATGCAAAACAAAGGCAGAATCCGGAAAACACCGAGAAGAATTATTTCTTATTTCCCGGCGGTTTTAATCTTTTTGACAGCAACCGCTTTTGGTGCGGGAATAGAAATAGATATTGACACTCTTCTGGACGAATACCAGGGCGCCGCGTCCGTGTTGCTTTACGCGCCTCTGGACGGTTCCGAGGCCGCTCGGGCATCCGATTATATATTGCCGAGCGTGGCGCTTGATTATTATCAGCCGATGAAGATGGACTACACTAACGGAATTATCGGTCAAGCGGCTCGTTGTTTCGAATATTTTCTTGCTTATCCTGCCGACGATGCGCTTGATCGCACGCGAGGGAGTTTGTCCTTCTGGTTCAAATATGATTCGCAATCGGAGTTTAAACAGGCCGATGTTCGATGGTCTACAGGACGCGCGGCGATGATCAACGGAGGTTTGTTCAGCGACCAGCTCGGTATATTTAATAGGGGTGATGATGCCTGGCACAATTGGACCGTAACATGGGATGTGAAACGGCGGATGAAAATATTGTATTGCGACGGGAAAGAGCTGAAAACGGAAACTATAATCGGCGAATTTGCCGAACCGCTTTTGATTCTTGGCAGGGGCTGTCCGGGATGGATGGATGAAGTGTACGTTTTTTCATCGGTTCTTTGCGAAAAAGATATTTTAGCAGGGATGGAGCGAGTGCGAAACGGAAAAACCTTTGTGGATATGCAGGATAAAATTCCAAAGCGGGTTCGATATCCCATAGACATACGCGGATACGGCAAATCGCGTGCGCCCTTACCGGACGCAATAAAATGGGAATTGCCGGTAATCGCCGAGAATGAGAAACGAACACGATATGATTTATGCGGGCTTTGGCGCGCGCAACCTTTTGGAACGAAATGGAAAAAAGTGCGGCTTTCCGGCAACAACGAAACCGGAGACATGTGGGACAGAGGCAAGCGGTGGGGCTACGCTCCGGCTCCCGGAGGCTGGCGCAAATACGGAAGCACCCCGGGCGTCGGCGGGATGTTGTCGGAAAACGGAACCGACGCGATTATAAAGTGGAACGATATTGACGTGGCGCTTTACCCGTGCGCCTGGCTGGAACGGGATTTCGTTTTGCCCACCGCGGGGGAAAACTCAAAAGCGTATCTTGTTCTTGAAGGCGTTCACAACGAGAGCTGTTTTTACGTCAACGATCATTATGTCGGAGTAATGTTTCAATGGCAGGAAAGGGAATTCGACGTTACTCCGTTTGTAAAATTCGGTGGCGACAACCGACTGACCGTTCTTTCCGGAAAGCCGTGGAATCCGATTACGGTAAAGGTTTACGATAAAGACGTAAATTTACCGTCAGGTATAAACAGACCAGCTTATCTTGAAATTCGGCGAAACAGGGATATTACTATCAGCGACGTAGTGCCCATGCCGTCGTTTCGTCGCAAACGCCTTGACGCTGAAATTGTTCTGAAAAACTTCGGAAATATCAAAGGAAATCTGACAGCGATTTGTGAGATTGAGAATTTGCAATCCAAAGAAAAGATGCGGTTAAATCCGACCACCTTTATATTAACCGGTTTGCCGGAACAAACCGAACGCTTGAGTTTTCAATGGCCGGATCCTGTTTTATGGTTTCCCGATGCTCCGCGCTTGCTCAACATGACAATAGCGCTTCAAAACGGCGACGAACTTCTCGACAGGACGCTTCCGTTGCGGTTCGGCTTTTGTGAAATCTGGTGTGAAAACTCGGATTTTTGGATAAACGGCGTGTGTTTGAATGTCAGAGGATACGCGCATGGAATCGGCGCAGGCGTGATGCGCGGAGCGGACAGGTTTGCCGAAACTCTTCGCGAACTGAAACGCCGTGGTATGTATTCGAGTCTGCTTGTGTTGTGGGAAACACTGCTTCAGCCTTATACAGAGGAGGCTTTGCGAGTGGCGGACGAGGAGGGTTTCCTGTTTCTGGTCACGGTTGGCTTGTCCGGCGGCGCGCACGGCACGGCGCGGGAAAGAGAAAGTTATTTCCGCGATTGGATGCGGCAATATCGCGCGCATCCGTCAGTTATGCTTTACAATTTGAGCATGGGTGCATACTTCGGCGGACAGCACGGCC
>JAFGTH010000054.1 GCA_016934225.1 Lentisphaerota bacterium
AATTGATCTTCCGGAATCTCTAATACCCGACCGAAACAAGACAACAGTTTCGACGCCGTTCGCCTATCGGTCACAGTCGCCTTGGCGCCGGCAGCAAATGCGCTCATTCCCTCGGCCACTACGCATGGCAAATTCGGCATTACTCGAATCACTCTCGCTCCCGACAAATACGATTCTATGAACGAAATCTTCTTTCCAGCTGCAAGAGAAATTATCAGCTGTTTCTTCGTTATGTCGTCTGCAATTTCCTTGAGAACCGCATCCAATTGCTGAGGTTTAACCGAAAGGAACAGCACTTCAACAGTGCCCGCAACATGCCGATTGTTGGAATAAGTATTGATACCATATCGTCTTTTCATCAACCTGCGCCTATCCGCCTCGTTGTCGCTGACAAAAAGTTCATGCGCTTGCACAGTATTAGAAGTCAACAGAGAAGCAATCATCGCTTCCGCCATTTTGCCTGATCCTATAAAACCTACTTTCACAACTTTGCCTCCTCCCACTCAACACTAATCTCGATAACATATATATGTTTCCTTTGCGGAAGGCAACAATTGAATGGACCCATCAAATGCATCCATCATTTTAGCCCTTTCCCTCTTGCAGTATCAGGCACTTTCTAATAACATCACAATCGGTTAATCCCATGCATCGAATACTCATTGTTGATAATGAAGCAAGCATTCTGAGCGTACTCAGCACCTTGCTGAAGGCCGAAGGATATGATGTCCGTTCGGTTCGTGACGCTGATAAAGCCAAGGAACTTCTGCGATCAGAAGAGATCCATCTCATGATATCTGACATTCGCATGGAACCTGTGGATGGTATGACGCTCTTGAAATGGTCTCGATCGGAATGTCCCGATCTTTCCGTAATAATGCTCACAGCGCACGGCTCCGTCGAAACGGCTATCGAGGCCATGAAACTTGGCGCATTTGACTATGTAACCAAACCATACAAAATTGACGAACTTCTTATCACTATTCAACGCGCGCTTCAGTATAAGGAAGCCCTTGCCGAAAACAAACATCTCAGGGCACGACTCAACACACAATACCGATTCGAGAATATCGTTGCGGAGAGTCCGTCAATGAAGCAGGTCTGTACAATGATAGAGCGCATTGCGCCAACAGACTCGACAATAATGATTTACGGAGAAAGCGGTACAGGCAAGGAACTCGTTGCAAAAGCTATTCATGCTTATAGTAACAGAAAACATCAGAAATTTCTAGCGGTAAATTGTGCAGCCCTGCCTGAACCGCTTTTGGAATCAGAAATGTTCGGGCATACGAAAGGCTCTTTCACGGGCGCATCATCCAACAAAAAAGGCCTTTTTGAATCTGCAGACGGCGGCACAATATTTCTGGACGAAGTCGGATCCATGTCATTGGGAATACAGAGCAAGCTTCTCCGAGTACTCCAGGAAAAAGAAATCCGACGCGTGGGCGGCAACGATAACATACCGGTGAACGTCCGAGTTCTGGCGGCAACCAACGTTCGACTTGAAGATATGATACAAGCCGGAACGTTCAGGGAAGATCTGTATTACAGGCTCACCGTGATTCCAATAAACATCGAACCGTTACGCAACAGGAAGGAAGACATACTTCCGCTGATCAACCATATTATTCAACACGAAGTCGGAAATACCGTTCCAATGCCCGAGATCGCGCCGCAGGTGTCTCAAATTCTGCGGCGATACTCCTGGCCGGGAAACGTCAGAGAGTTGGAGAATGCCATTAAACACGCACTCACTTTTGCCCACAATAACAGAATCACCGTAGACGTCTTGCCGGCCAGCATCGTAAATGCTGTCGAAGATTTGCAGATCCAAAATGACGAAACGAATCCGGAATCGCAGTTCCAGTCCCTTAAGGATTTTATGCGCATTAAAGAGAAGGAGTATCTTGACGAAGTGCTGGCTATAACGGGAGGCGACAAAGAACGCGCTGCAAGATCTCTGAAAATCAGCCTGGCTACGCTGTATCGCAAAATCTCAACTGAAGACGACATTCCGAATGATGACGCAATTGAACCTGTAGAAAACATTGAGATATAACCACTGATCTTGAGAAATAATACTTGGACAGGATTGCAAAATGTACGGGATTGTTGATCAACATAATGCAATCAAAACCACACGCCTGCCAAGGCCGCCGTTATTGAGGATTCGCGGTATATTCACACAGCTTCATCCTCAATGCCTTGGCCTTGATTGGCCTGAACGCGCGAAATAAGCAGCGGGTTAGAAGATTTTTGCAATTTTGTTCACTATGGCGAAGAACAAATTGAAGGGCTTCATTATCAAACCGGACACATACGGAATAAGATCAAGACTGGCGAACGCAAGCAAGGCCATATACGTGATAACACCTACAATCAACAAAAATAATAACCAGCGCGAATGATGCTTATGGCCGTGCGAAGGTTTGGCGCGTGGATTGTAACCTTTCTCAGGATCCTCCCATGCGTCCGGCAGTTCGCTACGCACTGAATTGGCAGCATACGCATCCATCACTTCCAGAACACCTCCCAAAGCCCGTTTCGAAGCTATGTGACCACCAAATTCATGTACTACCCGCATGACCTCCGCTTCCGAATTGGACGGGCAACCAACCATAGCAGCAACTCTGCCGTCCAACATGCTGATATCGTTATGACCATTGCCGATCGCCAGAATGTGCTCCCTGTCCAGGTTCAAATGCTTCGCAAGCGCAGATACGGCCAAGCCTTTAGTGAACGGCACAGATCGGACATCCACTTCTTTCTTGTACTTGAAAACCCGTAAATGCCCGAAAGGCTTGACCCGCTCGCGCAACAAATCCATCACAACGTTCGCAGAATCCTCCGAATCGAATCGCAACCATAACCGATTGTGTTGCTTCCTTATCGTCACGACTCCAAGCGCCACGCCTGTGATCATGTCATACCACTCGTTTATGGCATCACGCACAGCCAATTCGTTTATCCACATCTGATATCGAATGTGTACGTTCCAGAGAAAATGAGGCATGTATCCAAACGCCGTCCGGCTATAGGTATATGCATGGCTGATGATTATAAAATCGGGCATGACACCCATTACTCGCATCGGCGAAAAAAACTCACGATAGCTTCGAAAATTTCGCCCCGTACAAGCCACCCACAAAAGGCCGTTTTCTTTACGCATTTCGTTAATACGAGCGTTGAATTCGGCGTACAGAGGAAATTCGTTGACACTGCCAATGAGAGTGCCATCCAGATCCGTTGCAATTAATCGTATATCCGCCATTCTCCGCCCTAGTAGCCGTGCGTCTGCAATACATTTCTTAATTCGTCCTGAAAAGATTGCAGGTCTTCTTCGCTGGGTTTGTATCCGGATCGGCCTGCATCAATGGCCAACCGCCCTATTTGATCCAACATCCATCTCGCCGACACGCCATCACTAAATGTTACGCCGCCACTCACAATACTGCCCGGCTTGATAACTTTATCAATCGTAACCGATACGCCAAACTTAGCGCGCCCGTCCAATTGTTCATGGATATCTTCTTCTGAAAAAATGTCCGTCGTCGAATTCTGCTGATTCGACCCGGATGCCAGACTATCCCCCTTGTCCTTTACTTCCAAGCCCAGATCAAGTACGAGAAATCTTACATCCATGTACGTCATATCCATTTTAAAATCTGACGACAATCTTCTCTGAATCTCCGCCAAACTCAATCCTTCCTCAACCCATTTCGTGACAGCCGATTTCTGATCTTCGTTAAGTTCCATATCCGCACCTTTCCGACAAAGTTTGTATAATCGCAGATTGAACAACCATCGTCAAGAATCCGGAAAATGACCGCTCAAAGCTTACGCCTGAAATTTATCCATGTTCCGGACATCTTCTGATCGGCCCTGAGTTACCACAGATAATGGCATTGACATTACTCTTCGTTGGCGCGCCCACGGGGAGTCGAACCCCGCTTACCAGGATGAAAA
>JAFGTH010000055.1 GCA_016934225.1 Lentisphaerota bacterium
ATTCTTTGCACCGAGCAGGATATCACCAAGTCCATCAAGCACTTCTATGGATTGGGCGCTGAAACCATAGACAGTATTGTAGATACAAAAGCAGACGAAACAGACATGCGCAGCACCGACGTCTCGGTCGAGTCCGCCGATGAAGGCGTTGTCAAGTTTGTCAACCAAATCATTTTTGACGCAATACGCATGAATGCAACCGATATCCACATTGAGCCTTTCGATAATGCGTTACGACTGCGGTATCGCATAGATGGAATTCTTCAGAATATACCAATACCGCAAGGCGTGGCCAAATTGAGAAAAGCCATCTCTTCTTGCGTAAAAATCATGGCGGATATGAACATTGCCGAAAGACGAAAACCCCATGACGGCCGTATCAATGTCAGAAGCGGCGAAGATGAATTTGACCTGCGCGTTTCAATTCTTCCGACAGGCCATGGCGAAACAGTCAACATGCGTATCCTCAACAGAAAAACCATGTTTATAGACCTCGAACACCTCGGCCTGGCACAGGATCAAATGCCGCATATTAAACACCTGTCTTCACTGCCGCACGGCGTGATCCTGCTCACCGGACCCACCGGCAGCGGCAAAACAACCACTCTTTACGCCCTTTTATCCCGGATAAATACCGATGCGGTAAAAATCATAACCGTGGAAGACCCAATCGAGTACCAGATTGAAGGTATCAATCAAATCCAGACTCATTCCCAGATCGGTTTAACGTTCGCAACCATCCTTCGATCCATTCTTCGCCACGATCCGGATATAATACTCATCGGTGAAATCCGCGATATGGAAACAGCCGACATCGCAGTGCGCGCTTCCCTCACTGGCCACCTTGTTTTCAGCACACTCCATACGAATGACGCGCCAAGCGCGATTACACGTCTGAACGATATGGGCGTTGAGCCATACCTGATTTCGTCCTGCCTCGAAGGAATTATCGCGCAGAGACTGGTTAGACGACTGTGTCCATTATGCACGAAAACAATAACTCCGGATGAGTTTGTGCTTGAAGAAATCGGATCAATGTTCCCGGATCGCATGGCCAACGCCAAATTCCACGCTGGTCACGGCTGCCCTTCCTGTAATTTCACAGGTTATAAGGGAAGAATAGCCCTTTTCGAGATAATGATTCTCGACGATGAACTGCGCGGAATGATCGTGAGACAAAGGCCATCTAATGAAATCAAGCAGACAGCAATGAGTCACGGTCTGGTAACATTGCGACATGATGGATGGCGACGAGCGCTCGACGGCATGACGTCCATAGAAGAAGTCATGCGCGTTGCGCGAAAAGATGAATTACCTTTTACAACTCCATCAGCCTTATGACAATTCTGTCTCGCATAGAAATCGTTATGCTCAGTCTGCTGCTGTTCAGCACTGGATGCGCAACCGTTAACTCAGACAATGTTCTGACTGTTGCTGTAACAAAATCAGGATTAATAATGGTTCAAGGGAGAGATGTCTCCGTGTCCCGACTACCGCAAAAATTGAGAAATATGGGAGCCGGCGATCAAACCAAAATTCGCATCAAAATATCGGCCAATGCATCACCAAGCTTAATAAAACAAATTGATCACGCATTGCGATTGGAAGGCTTCAGATACATACATTATATCGGGCCAAAACACGCAGAAGCCTTCGCCGGTAAAAATCAGCCGACAAAACGCCGCGCATTCTGAAACATTCGAAGCCACGGTCCGTTTTCACCGACAAACACCCCTTTGGGACGATACGACATCTGCACTGCCCTAAAGGCACGCTCCGGATGCGGCATCATTACGGTCACACGACCATCCGCGTTGGTGAGACCGGTAATTCCCAAAGGAGAACCGTTCGGATTAGCCGGATACTCAACAGCCGGTTCACCGCGATTGTTGACATACCTTACTGCAATCAACATTTCGGATTGCAAACCCGTAAATGACCCTGTTTCTTCAAAATCCGCGCGCCCTTCCCCATGAGCCACCGGAATTCCAATCCGCGATCCTGTCATGCCCTCAAAAAGAATTGACGGCGAGTTCAGAATTTCGACAGTTACATACCTGGCCTCAAACTGTTCGGATCTGTTTCGTTTGAACACCGGCCAATGCTCGGCCCCTGGAATAATGTCCTTCAATTGCGACATCATCTGACATCCGTTGCACACGCCCAGCGCAAATGTATCGTTTCTGGCAAAGAATTCAGCAAACATTTCTTTTAGCGCGTTATTGTACAGAATAGATTTTGCCCATCCCGATCCGGCGCCCAGTACATCGCCGTATGAAAATCCCCCACAAGCCACCATGCCGGCAAAATCGTCAAGCTTAATCACATGCGACAACAAATCCGTCATGTGCACATCAACACAAGTAAAGCCGGCGCGATCAAACGCTGCGGCCATTTCAATCTGGCCGTTAATGCCCTGCTCTCTGAATATCGCAATTTTAGGCCTACGCGCCAAAATCACCGGAGTTTCATTCGGATCGAATGTCAGGCTGAATGTCATTCCAGGATCCGATTCATCGGAATACCCGGTAAATTCCTCTTTCGCACAATCCGGGTTGTCTCGAAGCGCCTGCATGCGATACGTCAGCTCCGACCACTGCCGATTCAGAACCGCTAATTTCTCAACGAATATGTCTTGCTCACCAAAAGTAATTCTTAAATAAGGCGATGCATGGGGATCCGATTCACGATCCATGCACGGAGATCCTATTTCATGAGTAACAGACGCCATATTATGCTTCGCTAGAATCAATAGCGCCTTCTCAACATCGGTTTCGGCGACCTGCAACACTGCTCCAAGCTCCTCGGAAAAAAGGACACTCATTGGATCTTCGCCGAGACCGCTCAGATCTATGTCTAATCCGATACGGCCAGCGACCGCCATTTCGAACAACGCTACAAAAAGGCCGCCGTCAGATCTGTCATGATAGGCCATCAAAATATTGTTCTCTATCATCTCCTGCACGGCTTCAAAGAACGCCACTACGAGTGTCGGATTGTCGAGATCAGGACAATTGTCGCCAATCTGGTTATATACTTGCGACAAAGCCGAACATCCAAGACGATTTCTTCCCTCGCCCAGATCTATGAACAGGAGTCGCGAATGTCCCGGTTTCAGATCCGGTGTAACGGTCTTACGAACGTCAAGCACGGGCGAAAAGGAACTGACCACAAGACTCAGCGGAGCTATCATTTTCTGCTTTTGCCCGTCGGACGTCTCCCAAAGGCTTCGCATCGAGAGCGAATCCTTGCCAACAGGTATCGAAATACCCAATGCCGGACATAATTCCATGCCAACGGCATTGACGGCATCAAAAAGGCCGGCATCTTCACCTG
>JAFGTH010000056.1 GCA_016934225.1 Lentisphaerota bacterium
ACGGCGTTTAGCGTTGCGACGGATTCCTTACGCAAGTCAATCAACTGTTCGCGCAAGATTCCGTTTATGCCATGTAACGAACCGAATATTTTCTTAATGTTTTTGTGTTTTCTTGCTTCTAGCACGATTCCAACCAGACTTTGATTGATCACCATGGATGGGCCGCCGCTTTGCGCTATCAGCATATTACCTGTTATGTTTTTCTTCATATTATATTCTCCTCACCGATTCCCAATGTGAATTATGAATCTGACACTGTTTTACATGGCGAATCAAGTTCAAATTGTGATATGTTAAGGACAATGAAGAGACGCAAGCAATTCAACCGCGGCAAATGGATGGTAGCACGGGAACGGTTTGGGATTGTCGAGTTCAATCCGGACAACAAACGCGAGGATGCGATAGCAGTCGGATCTGCAATTTCGGCTCTTATGAAAAAGCTTGGAATTGAGGACAATCTCAGGATGCGTCACATCGAGGATGATTGGGCGGACATTGTTGGCGGGGCAGTGGCGCAACATACCAGGCCTGGCAAACTGGAAGGGGGCAACCTCGTAGTGTTTGTGGACAGTTCCGTTTGGCTGAGCGAATTGAGCAGGTATGGGCGCGACGATATGCTTGCAAATCTTCGACAGAAATTCGGCGACAGGAAGATCAAATCCATATCACTGCAACCGGATCCCGGATAACACGCGCCGGGAGTATCGGACATACAGCTTAATCCTCAATGCCTTGACCTCGATTGGCATGAACTCGTGAAATAAACAGGCTAATCGTACAGTGGCGCCAGTAGTTTTTTTGCCTTGTTCTCAAGATCGGGGCAGAATTCAAGCGCCTTATCAACATATCGGATGGCGGTGGGGATGGCTCTATTGCCACCTGTTTCGTAGCAGAAAATTGCGGTAGAAAGGTTTTGTTCGCCAAGCACTCTTGTTCGATATGTTGACTTGGACAGGTAGTGGTTGATGATCTTGAACATTTGAGCCGTGGTGACTCCGCTCCATGGTATTACGCGATCCTTAAGCTTTAGACCTGTTTCGTCAGCTCCGTATATGCTTTGCGCGCCCAAGCGGGTTAAAAACCCCCATTCATAAGGTTCGTCGTTAAGCCCCTTGATTACAAACCGTTTTAGTTCGTCAAGCCGGGTATATCGTTCAATCATAATACTGATTTCTTTCTTGCCTTTGTCCGATTCGAAGCGCGAAAGAAGGTCTTTGAAACTGTCTGCCGTCTCTTTATATTGGTGTTGCATAATCATCGGTTCGATGGCGGTTCTAGTGTCTTTGATTTGTTGCATTTCCAGTTCGATGAGATTCTGGAGGGCGGCCTCTTTTCTTTGGCGTTCCAGTTCGGCAAGTCTTTCTTTCTCGGCCTGTTCCTCTGTCAGCTTTTTCATATTGCGTTCTGCTACGACGCTGTCCTTTATCCGTGTGACTTCCTTGAACGCTGTTTCGGTTTCCTTAAAAACCGCGATCGCATCGGTATTGATGGTTTTCAAGTTCTCCGTTTGGTTGTGCATTTCCTTAATTCTGTTGGTGATTTCGGTGTTTTTAGCGATCAGAAATTGTGTTTGTGCGGAAGCGCCTTTGATATCGTTGGCAATTCTGTTCAGGTGCCCAGCCTGGTAGGCATCGTCGTAAGCTTTGTTGGCCATGGCATGCGTTTGAAATGCCGCGAGTTCAATTTCGTGTGCGGTTTTGGCTATGCGGGCTGCGGTTTTTGCGGATGCCAGGACTTGCTTCGCATAAGTTTTAATAGGAGGCTCGTCAACATTGTCCGATTCCGGTTGCAGTTCCGGTTGAAATTCCGACTGTAATTCCGCATTGGACAGTGCTGTAGGATCGGTTGGTTCTGTGCGCATCCGATCCGGTTGTTCCGCAGGCATTTCGGGCGAAGCGGCTTCTTCGCCAACAGTTGAGTTAGTGCTCTGAGGCGTGGCTGTTAATGCCGGTGTATTGGACGGAGCATTCGCAGTTTCCTCGGCCGGTTCGGGAGGCGCTATTTCGAGGATTTCGCCGAGTACAATAAACACGAAATTGGTGGTATCGTTGACCATGGCTTGTGTGGCTTCCGTGATTTTGACTATATTGGTTACGGTGAGCAGCGCTGACAAATACATGGTATCGGATTTATCCTTATTTTTGGTCATGGCGAATGTTTCGCGTCGGATATTAATGGCCAGTTTCTGTTTGAATTTGACGAAAACAACAACGCCGGTAATGGACGCAGCGATAAGCATAATGAACAGAATCCAGAGATAGGCCTTGGATCGTTTCTTTTTTCTGCCTTGCGTTCCTGATTTGATCTTTCTACCCATCGTGGGCGCAGCAGCGGATGTAGAGACGGATGTGACTTGCGCTGCAGAGATAGCGTCATCTTTGCTTATACGTACGCGTGTAGATAAGGCGTCAGGAACGTCGTCCGGCAATGCCTTTTCGATTGCGCCGGAGCTGATAGATAAAGAGGGCCGTTTTTTTGCAATTAATACTTTGCCGCTCCGTTTCGCGGAAGGGATTTGTTTTTTGGCGCCGAGATCGAACACCAATTTTGTGAAATCGCTGACCAGTGAATTGTATGTGGGATGGCGGCGTGCCGGGTTTTGTTCCAACATTCGTGCAATAATGGTCTCGATACGTTTATCAATGTTGTTTCTAATAGTGCTTAGCAGTGGTGCGGGGTTGTTGAGTCTGGCCTTGACCACGTCAATGGGTGTTTCTCCTTCAAATGGAGGGCGACGGGCAAGAGCATGGAACAATGTTGCACCGAGACTGTACATATCGGAGCGCGCATCAGCTTTTTTGCGTTGTATTTTCTCGGGAGCGATATAATACGGTGTGCCCCAGATGCCTTCTGTTTGTGATTGGTGGGCGAAGGACGCTATGCCAAAATCAACCAGTTTGGCTGTCATTTTCTCATCGAGCAGGATATTCTCCGGTTTGATATCGCCATGGATAAGGCCGACTTCGCTGGCGGCCATGAGGCCCTGCGCAATATCTAATCCGACCTGCATCACGAAACCCTGGTCGAGTTCGCTTTCCTGTTCAATGAGCTTGTCCAGGTGTTGGCCGGAAATGAGTTCCATTACGATATATGGTTGACCTTTCTCTTGCCCGAACGAATATATCTGGGCTATGTTCGGATGGTTCAGTTTGGCCACGGCCTGAGCTTCGCGCTTGAACGTCTCGACGAATTCGCTGCTTTCGCCGAGCGATTTGAGCATGACCTTAATGGCGACATCTCTGCCCAGGGATTCATCACGAGCGTGATATACTCCGCCCATACCGCCTGTGCCGAGCAGGGAAAGGAGCAGAAAGTGCCCGAGGCGAGCCGGCACGGTATCAATGTTGTTGCAATCAGGGCATTCAACACGCATGAACGCATCGAGATCGCTTACATCAATTTCACAACCACAAGCGCTACATCGTATTTCCGATACAGAGTCGGTCAGAATATTAACGTTACTGCTATCGGCCGCCATAGCTTGCTCCAGATATCGAACGTAACCGTTCAGACACGATATAAATGGCTTCGGAAATCCTGAACCGTGTTCAAGTAGTTATTGCCCTATTTCTACATGTTAGATTGTTAGTGCTTGCATTGTCCATACAGAAATCTCCATACTGCATTTTTTGAGGCGTTGTAATGCATCCAATAGTCTTAAACATCGGATCATTGAAGATTACTTCTTATGGAGTCATGTTGGCGTTGGGCCTGCTTGTCGGTTTTGGAGTTGGGTCCATGCTTGCCCGGAAAAGGGGTTGGGGAGTCAATTTCTGCTCCGATTTTTTGTTCTGGATGATAGTTGCCGGAGTTTTGGGCGCGCGATTGGCATATGTGATATCTGACTACAGGTATTTTCTGGAACATCCATTGGAAATTATCAGAGTAGATAAAGGCGGATTGATCTATTATGGCGGATTTGTAGGGGCGTGTAGTTCGATATACTTGTTTGCGAAGAGCAGAAGGGAAAGTCCATTGGCGCTTTATGATCTCGCGTTGGCTGTAACACCTTTGGTGCATATGTTTGGGCGTGTGGGATGTTTTCTCAATGGCTGTTGTTTTGGAAGAAGTTATGATGGGCCGTTGTGTGTAAGGTTTCCTCACGGCAGTTTGGCATGGGCGGAACAATGGCGTGCGCAATTGCTTCCTCCAGAAAGTTATTATGGCGCCAGTCTTTGCGTGTATCCGGTTCAGCTCTACGAAGCCGGATTGAACCTGGCGCTGTTTTTTTTCTTGATGTGGGTATATTCCAGGAACAAACGTAACGGTGTGGTTGCAGGTCTTTACCTCATTGGGTATCCGACAATACGTTTTTTCATGGAGTTTTTGCGTGGCGATGAGCGAATGCGATGGTTCGGATACACAGTCGCGCAAGATGTCAGCATGTTGCTTTTTCTTCTTGGTTGTATCATCTTGTGGCACGTCAACCGCGTTCGTTCGTTGGCGACAGAGAATGTTGATTGATGCTGTTGCGGGTTCACCGCATGGGTTTGTTCTGTTGGAGGTCCGGTTGTGAGGTTGCGTGTATCCGGATTGCAGACCGGTTGCAGACTGGACAAATGGCTGGACGGACAACTGCCTGATGTTTCCCGTGCCAGGATTCAATCATTCATCAAGACAGGCAATATCACTGTTAACGGAGCGCGTGTTGCGCCTCACAAAAAAATCGTCAACGGATTTATTGTTGATGTTGTAATGCCTCCGGTAGCGGAGGCAAGATTATCTGCAGAAGATATTCGTTTGGATGTTATTTATGAAGATTCAGACATTGTCGTTGTGAATAAGCCGCCCGGATTGGTTGTTCATCCGGGCGCGGGACATGCTTCTGGTACGCTGGCCAACGCCATTCTTTATCGGTGCTCCGACATAGCAGGTGTCGGCGGCGAAATGAGGCCGGGAATAGTGCATCGTTTGGACAAAGACACAAGCGGCTTGTTGGTTGTGGCCAAGAATGACATGGCGCACAGGAGTCTGACTTCTCAATTCAAGGAAGGTATTGTAAAAAAGAAATATGTTGCGCTTGTGTCCGGTGTTCCTTGTCCTGAATCGGGACGAATAGAAACTTTCATTGGACGCAGTCGCGGTGACAGAAAGAAAATGGTTGTGCGGATGATTTCTCGCGATGAACAATTGACGAAAGGCGCTGCGCGTCGCGCGGTTACAAATTATGCCGTGCTTGAAAAACTTGGTAAAGTATGTTTGCTCAATGTTGAGATTGAGACAGGACGGACGCATCAGATACGTGTGCACATGGCGCATATCGGCCATCCAGTTGTTGGTGACAAGCAGTATGGTGGGCGTCGGTGGCGGGATGTTGCGGAATGTGTCGGCGTTGGGCGTCAGTTATTGCACGCTCGGCAGTTGTCGTTTTTGCATCCCAGGGATGGAAAGAGGGTCGTATACACGGCGCAACTACCTTTCGACTTTATGGAAGTATTAAAGCGTTTGCGTTGCTGATTTTTCTTCAGAACTTCATTCCTGGTAGAAAGACGTCTTGTTGGGGCCATAATGTTTCCCCAATTTGTCGCACCATAGGTGTCACACGGCTTCGTTTGATTTTGCCGCTTTCATCGGTATGATCGTTCAGAACGTTGTTTACGGAAATGTATCCGCTGGAAATATAGATTTTTGGATCGCCGAACAGCATCGCGAAATCA
>JAFGTH010000057.1 GCA_016934225.1 Lentisphaerota bacterium
CAAGACCTACTTCCGACAATGTTCTGAGTTTTCTCTCTATCGCCGGCACATTTTGAAAAAAAGCAAGCGATTCATCAACCGTCATTTGGAGCACCTCTGCAATATTTTTGTCCTTGTAGGCAACCTCCAGCGTCTCGCTATTGTACCGTGAACCCCGGCATTGTTCACAGGTAACATATACATCAGGAAGGAAATGCATTTCGAGCCTCAATATTCCGTCTCCCTTGCATGTCTCGCATCTTCCACCCTTAACGTTAAAGCTATAACGTCCCGGACCATAGCCGCGCACCTTGGATGAGGGCGTTTCGGCAAACAAATTGCGAATCAGAGAAAAAGCGCCCGTGTATGTCGCCGGATTACTACGCGGCGTTCTTCCAATCGGCGACTGATCTATAACTATAACTTTGTCCAACCTGTTCAGTCCGACAATCCGGCGATATTTCCCGGGCCGATCTTTGGAATTGTAAAAATGACGAAACAGGGCGCGCCGAAGTATGTCATCCACAAGAGTGCTCTTGCCGCTGCCGGATACGCCTGTAACACAGACAAGAAGACCAAGCGGTATCTTCACATCTATATTTTTCAGATTATTTTCCCGGCATCCCATAATACTCAAAGTGAATTTGCCGGGTTGTTTTCGTTTCGTCGGCGATGTCCGTTCTGTAACGGAGTTTAAATATCTTGCGGTCAGCGATCGTGGGCTTTTGAGCAAATCCGCAAGGTTGCCTTCAGCGACCACCTGCCCGCCCATTGAACCGGCGCCCGGACCAAGGTCAATGATATGATCGGCCGAACGAATCATTTGTTCGTCGTGTTCGACAACTACCACTGTATTACCGAGATCGCGCAGTCCTTTCAAAGTCTTGATCAGTTTCGCGTTGTCGCGCATATGCAGACCAATCGTCGGCTCGTCAAGAACATAAAGCACACCAACCAATCCCGATCCGATTTGCGTTGCCAGCCTTATCCTCTGACCCTCTCCACCGGATAATGTTCCACTCTCCCGATCAAGCGTCAAATAGTCCAAACCAACCTCCGAGAGAAACTTCAAACGACGCCGTATTTCCTTGAGCACCTCACCGGATATCTGCTGCTCATATGGCGTAAGCGACAGATTTTCGAAAAACTTTAGCGCCTGCTTTACAGACATGGATGTGATATCCACAATTGATTTTTTGTTGATTGTACATGCAATTGCCTCCCGTTTCAGTCGCGCACCCTTGCAACTCGGGCAATTCTGTCGGCTCATATAACTACGCAACCTCTGCCTGGTATATTCGCTGTCCGTGGTCTCATAACGTCTTGTTAAATTGGGAATTACCCCCTCAAATGGCCGTTTCTTCTTGTGATATCCGCCTCCACGCCAGTAACCAAACTCGATTTCATCGTCACCGGAACCGTAAAGCAGTTTCTCCCTCCACGCCTTGTTAAGCTTGGAATAAGGCATATCCAGACTGAAGCCGTAATGTTGGGCCACGGCACGCAGCACCTGTTTGTAATATATTATGAGCCGCCGACCGCCTCTACGCCATGCCACAATTGCCCCATCGTCAAGCGATATATCCTTGTCGGGCACTATCAGATCTTCGTCAAATACCAGGCGAGTGCCCAATCCGGAACAAGTCGGGCAAGCTCCGTAGGGACTGTTAAAGGAAAAACATCGCGGCGACAATTCGTCAAAACTGGTCCCGCATTTCGGACATGCGTGTTTTTCAGAAAAAAGAGTCTCTCCATGTTTCGATTCGGTTTCCCAAAGCACAACCATGATGCCTCTTCCGTGTTTCAGACTCAATTCCACCGAATCGGTAAGACGCGTCTTGATTTTGTCCGTAATGATCAAGCGATCCACCACAGTTTCGATGGTGTGCGATTTCTTGCCGTCTATTGCAGGAACATTCTCTATTTCATGAATTTCACCATCCACGCGAACACGAACAAAACCGTCCTTTTTAATAGATTCAAAGACCGCTTCGTGCCGTCCCTTTCGACCGCGCACCAACGGCGCCATCAACACAAGCTTGGTCCGAACCGGCATCGAAAGGAGATGCTCAACAATCTCTTGAGCGCTCTGCCTCGTAACAGGCTGCCCGCAATCAGGACAATGCGGTTTGCCGATGTTCGCAAACAAAAGCCTGAGATAGTCGTGAATCTCGGTGGAAGTCGCCACAATCGAACGCGGATTGGAACTTGCCGTTCTTTGTTCTATCGCTATTGCCGGAGAAAGGCCTTCTATGTGCTCCACATCCGGCTTTTGCAATTGGTTCAGAAACTGGCGAGCGTACGCCGACAAACTTTCCACATATCTTCTTTGACCCTCGGCGTACAGCGTATCAAAAGCAAGGGAAGACTTGCCGGACCCGCTTAAACCTGTAATTACGGTCAACGAATTTCTCGGGATACGGACGGTGATGTTCTGCAGGTTATGCTCGCGCGCGCCTGCTATCAAGATATCGTTCTCGCTCATGAGGGCAACAGCAGGTTTCAGGTAATAATTCTAACAAGATGATAATTCTTTTTCCCCGATCTGAGCACAAGCAGTAAATTATCAATAATGTCCTGCTCGCCTATGGTCGCATCTATATTGTTCACTTTCATATTGTTGACATACAAACCCCCGCTATCTATTAAACGTCTGGCTTCTCCTTTGCTCTTACACAATCCTGAGGCAGCCGTCACGTCAACAATACGAGAACCCACAACGTTTCCTCTCGCCAATTCGGTCGAGGGAACATCGGCAAACACCTTAAGCAAATCAATGGCATGCATGCCTGCCATTGAGGCTCCAAATAAGACAGAACTGGCTTGTTGAGCCGTCTTCAAACCAATATCGCCGTGAACCGTCCGGGTCAACTCAGCCGCCAACCGCTTCTGCGCAAGCCTGGATTCAGGTTCGTTCTTTACCGTCTCAGCTAATTTTGCAATCTCATCCATAGACAAAAATGTGAAGACTTTCAACAGATTCACAACATCCGCATCTTCGACACGAACAAAAAACTGATAAAAATCGTAGTATGAAGTCTGATCAGGCGACAGGTAAATGGCGCCTTGTTCGCTTTTCCCGAATTTTTTCCCCGAACTGTCGCAAATCAAAGGGAAAGTCAGACCGTACGTCTCAACACCTCTCAGTTTTCTTATTAAATCTATGCCGGCAGTAATATTGCCCCATTGGTCTGAGCCTCCTATTTGTATCAGGCATCCCTCAGAATCATACAGTTTCAAAAAATCATATGCCTGAAGCGCTTGGTAGCTGAATTCGGCGAAACTCATGCCGGAATCGCTTGCCAAACGCGTTTTGACGCTCTCCTTGCCCAACATCGCGCCGAGCCTGAAGTGCTTGCCGACATCACGAAGAAAATCCACAAAAGAGTATCCTTCAAACCAATCGTTGTTGTTCACAATCATAGCAGGCGCCTTGCGATCATTGAAATCGAGAAATCGCGATAGATTTTCCTTGATTCCGACAATGTTTCGGTTCACTTCTTCGGGGCTTAACAACGAGCGCTCGTTGATCTTTCCGGACGGATCACCGATCATCCCTGTTGCGCCACCTACAAGCGCTATGATCCTATGCCCGCATCTCTGCAGATGGGCTAAAGCCATTATCGTAACAAAATTGCCGACTTGAAGGCTGGCTGAGGTCGGATCAAAACCGGCGTATATAGTACACGGTGATTCCAGGATTTTGCCGATGTCGGAACTTGTCGAATCTTCAAAAAGTCCCCGTTCCTTCAGCACGTCAAGCGCGTTGTTCATTTCGCCTCTCCCAACAGTCGCTTTTATAAGAAAGGCGTCCCCGCAGGGACGCCTTCCACTTCTTTCTTCAACCGGAATAGACGCGCCTATTCTTCGGTTTCGTCGCGGTCTTTATCCTTACGCTCACCATGACGTTCGCCCGGTCGCCACTCTTCTCCCGACTCCTGACTACCGAAAGCTTGATCAAACGCGCCGGCAAGATCAACCATGTCATCTCCAGGTTTGAGCCCCTCCAGCAAGTCGTCCTGCTGCCGTACGAATTCCTCGTCAGGCATAGAAGCGGCTTTTATGCTCAAACCTATGCGACGCTCGGCCTTGTCAATACGGACTATGCGCGCAGTCACTTCGTCCCCTACGTCAATAACATCCTTGACCTTTTCAACACGGTTTTCACTCAATTGCGAAATATGCACTAACCCGTCAACACCATTGCCTATTTCGACAAAAGCGCCGAACGCCGCAATTTTCGACACTTTACCGGTAACAATTTGTCCGACTTTGAAACTTGACGCTATCGCTTGCCATGGATCCTCGCCGACCTGTTTCAGACCCAAACTGATACGATTGTTCTGAGCATCCACCTCAAGTACTACTGCATCCACACGCGCGCCCTTTTCCAACACTTCGGACGGATGATTAACCTTTCGCGTCCAAGACATGTCTGAGACATGAATCATGCCGTCAATTCCATCTTCGAGCTCAATGAACGCCCCATAAGACGTGAAATTACGAACAGTGCCCGATACGCGTGAACCGACCGGATATCGCGCTTGAACAGTATCCCACGGGTTCTCTTCCGTTTGACGTATTCCAAGAGCAATTTTCTGATCTTCCTTGTTGATGCTCAGCACGGCGACATCCACTTCATCGCCCACAGCCAAAACATCGGACGCCTTTGCAACCCGCTTCGTCCATGATATCTCGGAAACATGAACCAGGCCTTCTACACCCTTCTCAATCTCTACAAAAGCCCCATAAGGCACGAGATTTACAACTTTGCCTCGTAATCTGCTGCCTACCGGGTATTTCTCCTCAATCGCTTCCCAAGGATTTTCGCTCATTTGCTTAAGACCAAGCGATACCCGTTCCCTGTCACGGTCAACGTCAAGTATCACAACCTCCAGTTCGTCACCAACAGACACCATTTCTGAGGGATGCCGTATTCGGCCCCAGCTCATGTCAGTGATATGAAGAAGACCGTCAAGACCGTCAAGATCAACGAACACGCCAAAATCAGTGATGTTCTTTACTCGCCCTTTACGCTTTTGACCAGACTCAATCGTAGTAAGCAATTCTTTGCGCTTGCTCTTAAAACGCTCCTCTATTAACTCGCGTCTCGAGAGAATTATGTTTCTGCGTTCGGAATTCAACTTGATGATCTTGAAATCGAATTTCGAATTAAGGTATGTGTCTGTATTGTGCACAGGCATGACGTCAATCTGTGATCCCGGCAGAAAAGCGTCAATGCCGTTGACATCAACAATCAGTCCACCCCTGACCCGACCTTTTATGACGCCACTTATAACACTGCCTTCTTTATAGTTCGCCAGCACACTGTCCCAGCGTATCTTTTCATCAGCTTTCTGCTTGCTGAGAATAACCATCCCGTTATCATCTTCTATCTCAGCCAGGAGAACATCGAACTTGTCCCCAACTTTCAAAGACGCCGGATCCTCAAACTCAACGGAGGGAACCACGCCCTCCGATTTGTAGCCGATATCAACAAGAACCTCATTGCCACGCACTTCCAGAACCTTGCCGCTAACAATTGAACCCTCTGTAAAATCTTTCAGGGTCTCTTCGTACATTGCGGCCATTTCGGCCCGGTCGTTACCGCTGAACTCTGACAAGTCAAAGTCCACATGTTTCTTCTGTTTTAACTGTCGTTCCATGGATTTCCCATCTGTAACACTTTATACAACCCTTATCTCCGTCACCCGACAAAGCAGATTGCACGTTTCACAACAAAGCGAGTAGGTTACGGAAACGTAATTGCGCACACAAGCCAGAAAACAGGAAAACCGTCGAAAACGTCTATAATGCCCAAAAACTCAAGGAAAAAGCCTTTTTCGAAGAAGGTCAGGCCCGTTCGCACCAGTCCCGAACAGCCCGAAACGTAGCTTCAACCGCGCCGGATTCAGGAACCGTCCCCACGGAACGTCCCTCAACATACAAGACAAATTTGCCTTTACCGCCGGCAATTGCAATATCGGCCCCACGCGCTTCGCCCGGTCCGTTTACCATACAACCCATAACAGCCACCAGCGGACGCCGAACTGATGGTTTGCCGCAAAAGTACGACTCTAACACTGCTTCCAGTTCCCGCGCAACAGACACCACATCTACTTCCGTCCGCCCACAGGTCGGACACGATACTACGCTTGCTCCGCGCTCCTTCAAACCAAGGCTTCTGAGAAGCTCCAACCCGACGCGAACTTCATTGACCGGTGTATCACTCAACGATACCCGTATGGTGTCGCCTATCCCGCTTTCAAGTAGAACACCCATGCCCACGCATGAACGCACAGTACCGGCCATAAAAGTGCCGGCCTCGGTCACGCCTAAATGCAATGGATAGTCACATCTCAACGACAACAGCCGATACGCTTCAATCGTCCGTTGCACATCCGACGATTTGACCGATATTTTAATCTCGTGATAATCCATGGACTCCAGAATTTCAACGTGCCGCATCGCACTGCGCACAAGCGCCTCGGCAGTATTCCCAAACTCGGATTCAATATCCTTCTCCAGTGAACCGCTGTTAACACCAATTCGTATTGGCACTTTCCGATCTCTTGCCGCATCCACTACCTGCCGAATCTGTGATCGCTCGCCTATATTGCCGGGATTGATCCTCAACCCGTCTACACCAGCGCGCAATGAAGCAAGCGCCAACTTGTGGTCAAAATGAATGTCCGCAATCAAAGGAATGTCAACCTGGCGTTTGATTTCCTTAAGCGCTTCGGCGGCGGCTTCATCCACAACCGCCAACCGAATAATATCGCAGCCCAACAGCATGATTTCGCGAATCTGGGACACTGTTGCGTCAATATCACGGGTATCCGTCTTGGTCATGGTCTGCACACTAACCGGCGCATCGCCACCAACTTTAACCCTGCCGATATTCACTTGCCGAGATAGCCGTCTTTCACTCATCTTTCTGCTCTATCACCGATTCGGAAGCTTCTCCCAGCCGCATCCATTTCGGCAACCTGATAAAATCCCTTACTGAAATAATCAGAATTACTCCGATTATCAGCACGGCAAAGACGTTTACGAGAATATTTATAACCCTTGGATGCACGCGTCTGCGAGTCAAGCCTTCCCATAAGGCAAATACAATATGGCCTCCATCAAGAACCGGAATAGGCAATAAATTCAGAATCGCAAGATTTATATTCAGAAAACGGATAAACCCGATTGCATTCAGCAAGCTTATGCTGATGGCGTTCCATAACATGAAAATTATGGCAGGCGGACCGCCAAGCGCTCCGGCTGCACGCCTGGCCTCTCCTTCACGCCTGGAAGTTAATGCGCGTAATATTCGGAAAATACTCTTGGCATCATGCTTTATTTGGTCCCAGGGTTTTTTGTACTGCATCCACGGCAACACATAAATCTCCCCAAACATAATACCTATCATTGCTCTGTCATATTTCCCGTCATGCTTCGGAGTAATCGGCATCTCCAGCAATTTGCCGTCCCGCTCTACAACAATTGTCGTGGTTGCTTCGCCGCATTCACTGACAAGCTCCACGAGATGCTCAGAATCCAGCACACGCGTCCCATTAAATTGCCGCACGATATCACGTTGCAAAAGACCCGCATCTTCTGCAGGACTTCCGTCAAGAAGTCCACCAACTTGACACACATGTGCACGATCTATACCATCAATTACCTGTATTTCACTGCTGTTTTCCGCCGTCGCGACCTCAATATCTTTTACCTCTTCGTCCGACCGTACGGTCAGCATCACTTTATGATCACGACCGCTTACGAGATGACATTCGATGGTAAAATCGTTCCATGTTTTAACGGGCGATCCGTTCACTGCAAGAATCTCGTCGCCTGGACGCAGGCCCGCTTCCCATGCCCCGCTCGCCGGTTTGACCATTCCAAGCACTGCGCTTGTTTCTTCAGGAATAACGCCGGGTGAAACATACACCACCCAGGCAAGCAGCACCCCGAAAAGCACATTGAATGACGCCCCGGCAAGAGACACAAGAATCTTCTTCCACGGAGAAATCCACGGCAAACCCGGCTTGTCCTCAGGTTTGCCTCCAGCCTTATCCTTGCCCTGGATCAATTCCATAGCAGCCGGATCCAATTGCGGCAATGCAACATACCCGCCAATCGGAATCCAACCTATTTTGTATGTAATTCCATTTCGGCGTCTTTTCCAGATCGCCGGGCCGAACCCGATCGAAAATGTGTCTATGACCATGCCGCAACGCAATGCCACTAGAAAATGGCCAAGTTCATGGACAAAAATCGTAAGACCAAACAAAATTACGAGTACAATTACGAGATATGAAACATGAAGTATCGCAAGCAATGTTTCCAAAATTCAGATCCTCCCATCGCGCATGTTGTTTATTCGGCCTCTTTCCGTGCCCATCTGTCGGCTTCAAGAATATCATCCAGACATGGTTTCCGCACAATATCGTGTTTGGACATTATTTTTTCAACTGTGCGCCAAATTCCCGAGAAAGGTATCAATCCGCCCAGAAATCGGCCGACCGCAACTTCATTAGCCGCATTAAGCACTGCCGGCATGGTTCCGCCAATATCCAATGCTTTGCGCGCCAGGCCAAGACACGGAAAACGCGCGGCATCCGGACGGGCAAAGGTCAGAGAACCGACATCGGCCAGGTTCAGGCCGGGCAATCTTCCTTCAACGCGTTCCGGACAAGTCAACGCGTATTGAATCGCGAATCGCATGTCCGGAACACTCATCTGAGCAATAACACTTGAGTCTGTAAATTCCACCATTGAATGCACAATGCTTTCCGGATGTATCACAACATCTATTCTGTCCGCCGTCATGTCAAACAACCATCCTGCTTCCATTATCTCCAATCCCTTGTTCATCAACGTCGCGGAGTCTATTGTAACCTTCTTTCCCATGTTCCAGTTTGGATGATTCAACGCTTCCTTGATGGAAACCTTGTCAAAATCCACATCCGGCTTGTTCTGAAAAGGACCACCCGATGCAGTCAGAACAAGCCTTTTTACACATCTTTCGTCCCACTGCCCATTGCCGGCGCCGGTCAGGCATTGGAGAATTGCGCTGTGTTCACTGTCAACAGGCAAAAGTTTGCAACCATATAACTTGCAGGCTTCGGTTACAATGCCGCCCGCAGCTACAAGCACTTCTTTCGTCGCCAGCGCAACGTCGTGACCCGCTTCCACCGCCGCAAGCACAGGACGCAACCCTGCCATTCCAACAATAGCGCAGAGAACAATATCGGCTGATTCGAGCGCCGCAATTTCCGCGACCCCCTCATCGCCGACATGCACAATCACATTCTCCGGCGCCGCCGCTCTGCAAAGTACCGCTGCGCGCTCATCGGCCACAGCCACATGCCTAACATCAAACTGCGCAGCCTGCTCCAACATTCGTTTGTATTCACGACCCACAGCAAGGCCAACCACTCTGAATCGAGATTGAAGCTCTTCGGCAACACGAAGAGTATTCTCGCCAATTGAACCTGTGCTGCCAAGTACAACAATGTTTTTCATACGAGAAAGATACTCACATACGCATAAAGAGCC